>CALZIK010000053.1 GCA_945787635.1 Thermoanaerobaculia bacterium
ATCTCGGTGCTCATCGGCGCGTCCATGCCGGGATCGTTCTTGTTCGAGGTCGAAAGCGACGTCGGGGCTGCGGGGTTGAAGCCCCAGGCGCCCTGAAGCACCGCTGTCGGCTCGCCATCATCGTAAAAGGCGGGGAAACCACCGGGCTCATCCAGGAAGAGCAGGACAAGCAGCCCTGCGCTGACCGGGCTGGTCCGGCTGATGTTACCGAGGCTCATCGCCTCGGGGAACTGGGCGTAGCTACCACGGAGAAGCGTCTTGCGCTCCGCGCCCAGGGCATAGGTCACGCCCATGCGGGGCGAGATGCTGTCCCAGCCGATGCCGTCGGCGTTGTTGCCGTCGAAGGTGAGACCGGGCATGAGATCCGGGAACGCGGGGTTGGCAGCAACGCTGGCGGCCGCATTCGCGCCGTCCTGGGCGTCATAGCGAAAACCGACGTTGAAGGTCCAGTTGCCCGACGAAATCGTGTCCTGCGCCCAGAACGAATCGTAGTTCGCACTGACGACCGCCGGACCCTGCCGGTAGGCGTAGACCGCGTGAGCGTCGCTGGCTCGGGAGCCCGGGAACCCGAAAGCCTCGAGGAGGGCGGGATCCTGAACGCCGAAGTTGGCGCCGTGGTTGTGGAAGATGTTGCGTCCGGGATAGGACCACGCGCTCGAAGTCTCGGCCTCGCGCATGCGGGCGCCGAACTTGATCTCGTGGTTCAGGTTACCGGTGTTGAAGAAGTAGGACGCGTCGGCGCGGACCTCTTCGGTCGGCCGGCTGTTGCCGCCGCTGCCGTTGTTGGTCCGGAAGCCGTCGGCGTTGGTATTGCGCTCGCCGCCGGGGGCAGGCGTCGCGGGGCAACCTCCGCCTCCTTGGGTGGCACCGCATTGGGTGAGCAGACTGAAGCCGCCATCGACCTTGGACCACTGGGCGCTGCCGAAGAAATTGGAGCTGAAGACGTGGGTGTCTTCAAACTTCGAGATACCTGTGGGACCACGCTGGTTCCAGGTAGCCGAAGCATCCCAGCTGGGCCGTGCGCCACGGCCGAACTTCAACTTGTCGCCGTTGTTGAACGAACCGATGGCCGAGTTTTTACCACCGAACTGGGCGTTCAGCTTGATCGCGGTGTTCTCGAGCACCGTACGGTCGGTGCCGCCGCCACCGGCGATGTTGTTGATGTCGTTCTGACCCCAGGAGGCCCAGGCCCAGAACTTGTCCTGCAGAACCGGGCCGCCGGCCTCGAAGCCGAGGTCCTGGATGCGGGCGATCTGGTTGCGCGCGAACGGACCCTGCTGCCTGTTGAAGTCACCAAGGTCGCTCGAGGAGATTTCCTTGCTCGATTGGGAGAGGGCGCCGAAGTAACCGTCGCCGTCAGTCACGAGGAAGCGAGCCGAGCCGCGGAACTCGTTGGTACCGCGCTTGGTCACCAGGTTGACGCCGACACCCATGGTGTTCTTGGTGACGTCGGTGCCGCCGGTCGACAGCTGGACTTCCTGGAACTGGTCGAAGTCGTAATAGGTGGGCGAGGAGCCGATCGCCGACATGTCCGTGATCTGCACGCCGTCGACGAGGAAGTCGCTCTCGTCGCCGCTGACGCCCTGGCCGCGGAAGTTCGACTGCTGGCCGCTCTCGTTACCGCCGACGTTGATCCGATCGACCATGACGCCGGCTGCCTGGCTGAGAATCGACCAGGGATCGCGGGCGGTCGGGATCTTCTCGAGCTCGACCTGGCTGATCGAGGTACCGGCCGAGACCTTGCGCTCGTCGAGGAGCGGGCTCTCAGACGTGACCGTGATCGTCTCTTCGACCGCCGGGGTCAGAGTCGCCGCGATGCTGGTGTTACGGCCGACACTGACGACGACGCTCGGGTACTCAACGCTCGAAAAACCGTCGAGAGCTGCGGCGAGTTGGTAGGAATCGGGAGACAGGCCCAGGAATCGGACTTGCCCCTTGTCGTTCGTCACCTGCACTCGCGGCGCGCCGCCGCCGGTGAGGGTGACCGTGACGCCCGGTAGTGCGCTGCCGTCGTTGTCTTTCACCTCGACGTAGCAGTTACCGGTCTCTTCTTGACCGAATGCTACGCCGCTGGCGAAGACCACGAGGAGAGCAACCAGGCACACGAACAGGTTGTTTCTTTTCACGTGTGTGACCTCCTTGTCACTGGGTAGATGATCTCCCGACCCGAAGTCACAGGCACCGCGGTTGCGGGAGGGCTTGACAAAATACGGACCGCCGGAGAATAGCACATCTTGCTCGCCTTCGGAATCGCGGCCAGACTTCTGGCGACTGTTCTTCTGAGAGCTAGGTAGAGCATGGTTCAGCCGGAGCGGCGAAACACGGTAGCTGCAAGGGCGTTGCCACACATCACAATCGCATCATCTTTAGCTTAAGCTCTTAAACTAAAGGGCTTAGCGTGATGTTCAACCCCCAGCGAGCCGGGTTTCGGGCGCGGATTCCGGTTTCTTGAAGGGGTGCAATTCAAGATTTTGAATCTCCGACAGGGCTCGAGAACGGCCGCCGATTGTCCCAACATCAACCATGGGGCTCCGCCGTACGTATGGAATCAAGAGTATGGGTATACTCGCGCCCCGATTTGGGGCCGGCGGGGCGGCCTGACTCGGAGGGAGAGAGGACAGCTCCTGGAGATCGCTGAAAGGCCCTGCAGACGAATTGATGAGACGGTCCCTCAACCGAAACGCCGCGCTCCGATGGTTGGCGCTCGCCTGCGCCGCCACCGTCGCCGGCTGTGCCGTCTACACCGAGGTCAACCCGGAAGGACTGTTTCGCCGCCAGCTGTCCGAGCGCCTGGGAGCGGAAACGGCCGCGCGGATCGCGATTCCCTTCGAGATCGATGATGAGATCCGTAATCTGGTCGACCGCGCTGTGGGCCCGGCCGGTAGTGAAAAGAAGCGTACCGACGAGATTCTGAATTTCGTTTTCGGCGCCCTGGATCTCCAGTACTCGCTCTATCCGACCAAAGACGCCAGGCAGACCTTCGCGACTCGTCAGGGCAACTGCCTCTCGTTCGTCAACCTGTTCGTCGGCATCGCCCGCGCGCGGCGCCTCAACCCCTTCTATGTCGAGGTCAACGACCTCCAGCGGTGGAACTACCGCGAGGGGGTCGTGGTGAGCCAGGGGCACATCGTTGCCGGCATGTACGTGGACGGCGAGCTCTCGACCTTCGACTTCCTGCCGTATCAGGCGAAGTCCTACCGGGACTTCAAGCCGATCACCGATTTGATGGCGATCGCCCACTATTACAACAATCTGGGTGCCGAGGCTCTGCTCGACGGTGACGTCGACCGAGCTATGCCGCTACTCGAACTGGCTGTCGACCTCGCACCGGATTTCGACAAAGCGGTCAATAATCACGGCGTCGCGATGCTCAGGCTCGGGCGCGCAGACGAGGCGCTCGGGCTCTACGAGAAGGCGTTGAGCCTCGATCCCGGCAACGTGGCGCTGCTGACCAACTCGGCGAGGGCCCACCAGCTGCTCGGCAACACCGATCGGGCCAACGAGATCCTCTCCAAGCTCGAGGGGGTCAATAAATCCAACCCGTACTTTTTTGTCTACCTCGGGGAGCTCGCTCTGGGCAGAGGAGAGTTGGACGCTGCGCTCGAGCACATGGTGAAGGCGCTTCGTCGCGACAGCGAGATCCCGGAGGTCCATCTGGGGTTCGCGAAGATCTACCTGGCGCTCGGTAATTTCGAGAAAGCTCGACATCACATCGAGCGCTCGCTCAAGCTGGACGCGACCAACGCCGAGGCCCGCGCCTACGCGGGGATCATCGAGCGGGCGCCCGTGGACGGTGCCAGGCCTTGACCGCGGGCGGACTCGGGATAGTCTAGAGTCATAGTGCTCGACTCAAGGAGGCCCGCTATGCCGGATTCGAAGAACGGTTCTCATCTCCGGGTGATTCTTGCGGTCGCGCTGCTTGCACCGGTCATTGCGATCGGTCCGGCGGCAGCCCAGCTGGTCGAGGAGGTCTTTCAGGGCAGGGCGCAAGTGCTCGAGGTCGAGGTCCCGGTCAACGTCATCGACAAGGACGGCAAGCCGATTCGAGGCCTTCGCGCCGAAGACTTCCAGGTGCTCGATCGCAAGCAAGAGCAGAGGATCGTCGATTTCCAGGCTGTGGATCTCGAGAGCCTCGACGTCGGCGGCTCGCGGTCCCAGATCGAGGCGGCGATACCCGGAGCCGCGCGGCGCCATTTTCTGCTCCTGTTCGACTTGTCGTTTTCTTCGCCGCCCGCGATTCTGAAGGCGCGTGAGGCGGCGCGGCAGTTCGTCGCCGAGCATCTGCATCCCACCGATTTGGCCGCGGTGGCCATGCACGAGGCGGAGTCGGGACCCCGGCTGATCGTGACCTTCACGCCCGACCGGGTGCAGGTGGCGCGCGCGATCGACACGCTCGGAGCGCAGCGACTCCTTTCCAGCCGCTCCAGCGATCCGCTCAGGTTTGTGATCGAGAATCCTGCGAGCTCCGCATCGCCGGGTATCAGCGACCCCTTGATACCCGGGCAGGACAACACAGGTCGCGATGCCTTGATCGTCGATTACCTGAGCGTGATGGGCAAGGTGCTGACCCGGGCCGAGAGGAGCTTCTCTCGCGGCCGGGTGTTCTCCTGGTCACGGTCGATGAAGAACCTGGCCCGCATGCTCGATAGCGTCAAGGGCAGAAAGCACGTGGTCTATTTCTCGGAGGGCTGGGACGGACGCCTGCTTCTGGGGCGAAAGCCGGACGCGCGGGACCGGGAGCAGAGGGAGGATCAGCTCAACCTGGAGTTCGGACAATCGTGGCTCGTGGACATGGACGACATCTACGGCAACACCCAGCTTCAGAACGACGTTTACAGGATGGTCGAGGAGTTTCGGCGCGCCGATGCGGTGATTCAAGCGGTGGACATCTCGGGGATGGGCTCCGAGACCGAAGCCACAGGGAGGGCCAAGTCGGTCGGGCAAGATGCGCTGTTTTATCTGGCGCACGAAACCGGGGGCGAGTTCTTCGAAGACGCCAACCGCTTCGGTGACGATCTCCAGGATCTCCTCGACCACACCTCGCTGACCTATTTGCTCACTATTCAACCGAGCGACGTGGAGCACGATGGGGCATTCCATCCTCTTCGCGTCAAGGCCAACTTGCCAAAGGGGGCGCGGATCTTCTATCGCCGGGGCTACTACGCGCCGCGGCCTTTCGAGGACCTGCATCCCTTCGAGAAGACCTTGCTCGCCTCCGACGCGATCGCCACGGCCGGTCCCAGGGGCGAGATCGGGGTCAGCGTGCTGGCAGCGCCGTTTCGCGCGTCGATCGACAACGCCTATGTTCCGATCATCATCGAGGTCGACGGCGACACTCTCCTCGAGGGACACAAGGGCAAGGCTCTCGGAGTCGAGTTCTATGCCTATGCCACGAACCAGCGCGGCGAGATGCGCGACTTCTTCACCCAGATGGTCAACCTCGATATCTCCAAGGGGCGCAAGGCCTTCATCCAGGGAGGGCTCAAGTACTACGGCCATCTGGATCTCGAGCCGGGAGAGCATTTGGTCCGGGTCTTGATCCGCAACAGCTCCACCGGCCGGGTCGGGGTGCAGGCAGTCTCGGTCGCGATCCCGGACTACGCGGATCAACGCGCGGTCGTTTTGCCGCCCTTCTTTCTAGAGCGGGACAACCGATGGCTGCTGGTACGGGAAGAAGTCTCGGAGGCCTATCAGCGCAGCGTCGTCTATCCGTTCACGATCAACGGTGAGCCGTTCGTGCCGGCCGCGCGGCCGACCTTGAGCCGTGGCGACAAAGCGCAGATCTGCCTGGTCGGCTACAACCTGGGCGACGGAGCTCTGGAGATCGTTGGCAAGCTCTTCGACGAGAGCGGCGCGCTCATTTCGGGCGGCTCTTTTGACCTCGTCGAGAGGACCATCACCGGCATCGACGGCCTCGACAAGTTCCTGGTCGACTTCGACTCTTCGACGTTGCGCGGCGGCGACTACGAGCTACAGCTTCAGATCAAGAGCCGCGACGGTGCGCTGCAGGAAGAGACTTCCGTTCAGATTACGGTTCGGGGCACCTAGACGCCGGCCGGACGGATCGCAGGATTCGCCGCCGAGGCGAGGAGGCATTGCAATGGTGAAGAGGATTCTGATGCTGCTCGGCGCTGCCGTGCTGACGCCCTGTTTCCTGGCCCAGGCAGCGGCTCAAAGCCAGGCCCAAAAGAGATTCAGCGATCTCACCACCGTGTTCGTGGTCGAGATTCCGGTCCAGGTCGAGCGAGACGGCGTGCCGGTGCGCGGCTTGACCCGCGACGACTTCGAGGTTCGCGATGGCCGCAAGAAGCTCGAGATTGTGGGTTTCGAGGAGATCGATCTCGAGGTGGTCGGAGCGGCCGAGGACAAAGCGGCCGTGGACCTTCCGGTCGCCGCGCGACGCCATTTTCTGTTCCTTTTCGATCTTGCGCTCTCGAATCCGGCCAAGGTGGCTCGCGCGCAAGATGCCGCGACCCGGCTCGTCGCCGGTGGCCTCCATCCATCGGACCTGGCGGCGGTGGCCACCTACTCGAGCCGCACCGGCGTCGCCCTGACGTTGGGGTTCACTTCCGATCGGCGCCAGCTCGAGGCCGCGATCCGCAGCCTGGGACTGCCTCAGCTTGTCAACCGAACTCAGGACCCGCTAAGCCTGACCCTGACCGATCTGGTGCAGCGGCCGTCGGGCTCTGACGCGGCCTCCCAGCGAGGTGTTGACGCCGAGGCCGAGATCGAGTCGATCATCCAGAGCATCGAGGGAGAGATCACGACGGCTTCGCGGGGAAATCAGATGCTCGCCTTTACCAGCGGTCTCGCCGATCTGGCTCGGATGATGGGATCGGTCGAGGGGCGCAAGCACGTCGTTCTCCTGTCGGAAGGCTTCGACGCTTCGCGCCTGGTAGGCACGGGCGTCAGCACCTCCGCGGAGCGCGAGCGGGTTCAACAGGTGAGCGCGGCCGCGATGGAGGGGCGCATCTGGGAGGTCGGGACCGACGCGCGCTACGGCGACACCTCCGACCAGGGGTTCCTGCGCAAGATGACCGCAGAGTTCGTCCGAACCGATTGCGCGATTCACTCGGTGGACATCGGCGGTCTTCGCGCGAGCGGCGCCGAGGGGGGCGACAAGGGTTGGTCGGCCACCGGCCAAGACGGCCTTTTCATCATGGCCAAGGAAACCGGCGGCAGCTACTACCAGAACTTCAACGAGTTCGACGAAGCCATGGGCCGGATGCTCGAGCGCACCAGCGTGACCTATGTGCTCGCGATCCAGCCCGACAAGCTCGAGTCCGACGGCTCCTATCATCGGCTCAAGGTCAAGCTAAAGAACGACCTTAAGGGTGCGAGCCTGACCCACCGCCCGGGTTACTTCGCGCCGAAGCCGCAAGACCAGATCGCGGCGATCGAGAAACGGCTGAACATCGCAGGCCTGGTGCTCGGAGGAGACGACGGCGGCGTGGTGCGGACCGCGGTCCTGGCCGCCCCCTACGACGTCCAGTCCGATCGCGCGTACGTACCGGTTTTGATCGAGGTCGACGGCTCGACGCTCTTGGGGAGTCAGCAGGGTGGAGTGGTGCCGGCCGAGATCTACGTCTATGGCATCAACCGGGCCGGCGAGGTCGCGGACTTCTTTACCCGCGCGCTCGGCCTGAACCTGGCCGAGATGGGGCCGACGCTCCGCAAGACAGGGCTCAAGTACTGGGGGCATCTCGAGTTGCCGCCCGGCGACTATGTGGTCCGGGTCGTGGTTCGTAACGATGCATCCGGCCTCGTCGGGGTGCGCAAGCTCTCCCTGCGAGTGGCAGACGTGGCCGGTGGCGAGCCCGCGCTGTGGCCTCCGATGCTCCCGGAGGCGCCGGGCAAGTGGGTGTTCGGACGTGAGAAACCCGAGGAGCAGGGCGACTTCCCCTATCCCTTCCTGGCCGACGGTCAGCCTTTTATTCCCGCGGCGCGGCCGGTGATTGCGAGCGGCGAAGAGTTCCAGCTGGTTCTGGCGGGCTATCACCTCGGCGCTGCGCCGCAGGTCTCGGCCGAGCTCTTCGCGGCCGACGGGCGGAGGGTCGAGGG
>CALZIK010000054.1 GCA_945787635.1 Thermoanaerobaculia bacterium
CCATCGACCGCTCGCGGAGCGATCCGCTGGCTATCGCGGTCGCCTGGGAGAGCACCCATCTCCTGGCCTGGGTCAATCTCTATCTCGAGCGGCTGCGCACCGACGGCACCGCCGAGCGGCTGTACGCGAAGTGGTTTTCGGGTGACGGGGTCGAGCCGGCCGGCGGTGGCGACGGCGGAGAGTCGGAGTGAGCGGCGCGGAGCCCCGCGCCGGCTGGGGGAGCCTGCGGAGGCTGATCCCGATCGTCATCGCCGTGGGCGCGGGAGTCGCGCTGGGGACCTGGAACGAGCCGGTCGGCAACTTCCTCGGGCCGTTCGGTCGGCTCTACCTGTCGCTGCTGCTCATGTGCGTGATTCCGATCATCGGTGCCGCGGTCGTGTCGAGCCTCGGGCGTTTGGTGGCGGATCACAAGCTAGGCCGGAACCTGGTGGTCATCGTCCTGGTGTTCTGGATTGGGATGCTACTGGCGGCGGCGATCGGCACGACCGCCGGCTGGGCGACCGGAGTCGGTCGCGATCTGCAGATGTCGCCTGCCCTCGGTGCCCTGCTGCTCGAGATGGAGTCGACCTCGGGAGGCGGAGTGCTGGGCGATCCGTCGGCGCCGGGAGCTGAGGAGGCGCGCTACGTCGAGCTCTTCGAGGGCCCTGGGAGCCTCGGTCGCCGCTTAGCCGACTCGGGTCCTCGATCTCCCGGCAATGAGGTCGAAGAGAACCCGCGCCTTCTGACCTATCTCGAGAAACTCATTCCGGGCAACCTCATCGAGGCGTATCTGGAAGACAACTACCTGGCGGTGCTGTTCTTCTCCGTGCTCCTGGGCGTCGCCCTCGGGTTCGTGCCCGCCGCCACCCGGGACGTGGCGCTGGGCGTCGTCGAGGCGCTCTTCGACTCGCTGCTCCGGATCATCTCGTGGGTCATCTGGCTCCTGCCGGCGGGGCTGTTGTGCATCGTCGCCGGCCAGGTCGCGGGCGGTGGCCTCGAGTTCGTGTCGGTTTTTCGGAAGGTGATTGTGGTGAGCCTCGTGACGACGCTGGCCACAATGGGGCTCTTTACGCTCACGATTTGGAGAATCCGAGGTGTTGCGCCCCTGCGGGTGCTCCGCGAGCTTCGCGAGCCTCTCCTGGTCGCGTTTGCCACGTCTTCGAGCTTCGCCTCGATTCCCGCTGCGATGGTGGCCTTGAAGCGGGGTCTCGGTCTCAGGAAGGAGAACGTCAACCTCTTCCTGCCTCTCGGCATCACGCTCAATCCGATCGGAAGCGCCCTGTTTTTCAGCTTGTCGTCGATTTTCGCGGTCCAGCTGCACAGTGGACCCGAAACGGCATTCGGCCCGACCGCGGCCTTCGCCCTGATCTTCGGCTCGGTTCTGGCCGGGCTCGCGGCGATGGGCCTTCCCGGGGTGAGCGCCCTGTGGATGCTCGGGCTGGTCCTCGAGCCGATCGGGGTGCCGCCCGAGGTCGGCATTGTCGCGCTGCTCGCGGTTGCGCCGATCATCGATCCGCTCTTTACCATGGTCAACGTTTTCGGCAACTGCACGGCGACCTGCGTTCTGGATCGGGTACTCTCCGACTCGGGCTGACCGTCCCGATGGATATCTATCACCAGGCTACGCAGCTTCACGACATCGACTGGGACTCCTGGCGGGCCAAGGATCTCGCGACCTTGCTGTTCGTGGTCCAGGACGACCGGATCCTCCTGATCCGCAAGCGCCGCGGCCTCGGCGCCGGCAAGATCAACGGCCCCGGCGGCCGGCTCGACGACGGCGAGACCCCGATCGAGGCCGCCGTGCGGGAGGTCGAGGAAGAGCTTTGCATCACGCCACTCGATCCGGCCGAGCGCGGCCAGCTCCGGTTTCAGTTCGTGGACGGCTACTCGATCCACGGTTTCGTGTTTCACGCCTCGGACTTCCGCGGCGAGCCCCGGACCACCGACGAAGCCATCCCGCTCTGGACCCCGCTCGACAGCATTCCCTACGACGAGATGTGGGCCGACGACCGCCACTGGCTGCCGCTGTTTCTCGAAGGCACGCCCTTCTCCGGCCGCTTTATCTTCGACGGCGACGAGATGCTCGACTACGAGATCGAGGCTCTCGAGCCCTAGCGCCCGCCTGCGCCCATGACCAGAAAGGCGCCGGTTACGTAGGCGACCAGCCACCAACCGTAGGCGAGTCGCGAGTAGTTGTGGAGCCATCCGGGCACCTCGTCGTCGCCGTGCGCGGAGCGATGGCGCCAGGCGAGCGAGGTCTCGACGACCATGGCCGCGAGCGACGAGAAGCCCAAGAGCGCGTGGGCGGTGAGGCCGCGGCTCGAGCCGGCGATCATGCAGGCGGTCGCGGTGATGTCGAGGATTACGCCGAGGCGCAGCCAGTTGAGGGTCGCTCGCCCTACGCGGTGGCTTCGCTGCTCGGAGAGGATGCCGATGGTGTAGCTCACCAGGGCCAGGTTGACGATGATCACGCCGGCGAGGAGTACGGGGGTCATTTCGAGTGGCTGTCCTGGGTGATGCGGCCGTCGTGCAGCTCGATCCGGCGTTTGGTGCGCTGGGCAAGGGCCAGATCGTGGGTGATCACGACCATCGTGTGTCCCTGCCGCCAGAGCTCCTCGAACAGGGTCATGATATCCCCGCCCGAGCTCGAATCGAGGTTGCCGGTGGGCTCGTCGGCCAGAAGCAGCGCCGGCCTCATGGCCAAGGCTCGGGCGATCGCCACCCGCTGCATCTGACCGCCCGAAAGCTCGGTCGGCTTGTGCTCGCCCCGGTCGGCGAGGCCGACCTTCTCGAGCAGCTCCTCGACCCGTTCGCGCCGCTGTTTCTTGCCGACGCGGCCGAAGAGCAGCGGCATCTCGACGTTCTCCCAGGTCGAGATCTGAGGGATGAGGTTGAAGTTCTGAAAGACGAACCCGATCCGGCGGTTTCTGACGTCGGCCAGCTCGGTCCGGGTCATCCCCGAGACCGGCTCGCCCTGCAGCTCGTAGGTCCCGGCCGTGGGCGTGTCGAGGCAGCCGATCAGGTTCATCAGGGTCGACTTGCCCGAGCCGGACGGCCCCACGATCGAGAGGAACTCGCCGTTGCGAACGTCGAGGTCGATGTCGAGCAGGGCCTCGACCTGGATCTTGCCGGTGTCGTAGATCTTGCTGATGCCGCTCATGTGAATGAGCGGCTGGGTGTCCGGCTCCGTGGCTCGCGCCGCGGCGCCGGTCGGTGTCTGCGGCTCACTCATAGCGAAGGGTCTCCGCGGGATCCACCAGTGAGGCCCGGCGCGCCGGGAAGTACGCCGCCAGAAGGCCGATCAGGCCGAGAATCGCGGCGGTGGCGATCGCGATCGGGAGCGAGAGCGTCGGCTTGCCGAGAAACTCGAGCGCTTCGTTGCCGCCGGTCGGCAGCAGCTCGAGCAGCGCGACCACTCCGGTCGCCATGATCAGCCCCAGCACGCCGCCCAGCAGCGTATAGGTAAGGCCTTCGAGCACCAGCGGGCCGGTGACCCAGCGGCTGCGGGCACCGAGCGCCATCTTGACGCCGATCTCCTTGGTGCGCTCTTTGACCACGGCGTACATGATGTTGGCGACGCCGATTCCGCCGACGAACAGAGTCAGCCCGCCGATGATGCCGAGAAAGAGCTGGATGCCGAGCAGCATGTTGCCCATGATGGCCGCGCCTTCGACCGTGTTCCAGGTAGGCAGCGCCCGTTCATCTTCCGGATCGAAGCCGTACTTGGCGGCGAGCACCTCGCGCACCCCTTCGAGGACCGCGGTCATGCTTTCGGGCCGGTCCGCCTGGACCACCAGGTTGCTCAGGAAGTCCCGCCCGAATTGGGTCTTGAAGGTCGTGATCGGGATGACCGCGTGATCCTCGTCGGGACCGCCATAGGCTCCCATCTGGAGCTTCTCCTCCATCACGCCGACCACGGTGTAGGGCACATCGTCGACCAGAAGAGTGCGCCCCACCGGGTCTTCCTCGCCGTAGAGATCCTCGGCCAGCGTCCAGCCGAGGAAGATCACCCGGCGCCGGAGCTTCTCGTCCAGGATGTTGAGAAAGCGGCCGCCGGAAGCCGCCAGGTGATTGCGCAGTTCCCCGTAGGCGAGGCTCGCGCCGGTCACGCGTCCGTTGATGGTGGTGCGTCCGTAGGTCAGCGGCGCGCGGTAGTTGGTCATCTCGCCGCTCACGCCGCTCACGTGCTCCACCCGCTCGGCGAGCATCTCGACGTCCTCGAGCCGGGGCCGGATCGGCCGCCCCGCGGGCAGGCCTTCCCACGGAAGAGTGGTCTCACCCGGCCACATGATGGCGATGTCGGTGCCCAGGCCGGCCTGGGCGCGGGTGAGCTGCCGCTTCATGCCTTCACCGAAGGCGAGCAGTAGGACCAGCGAAAGCGACCCCCAGGCGATCGCCGCCACGGTCAGGAACGCGCGCTTCTTCTGTACCCGGGACGAGCGCAGAAAAAGCTGAAAAACGAGCCAGGGCTTGAACATCGTGGGTTACATCTTCATCGCCACGACCGGGTCGAGGTCGGCTGCGGTCTTGGCGGGAAAGTAGCCCGCGATCAGGCCGATCAGTCCGAGCAGGCCGACGGTGCCGAACGCCAGCGCCGGCGTCAGGTTGGGGTCGCCGACATACTCGGTGACTCCGAAGGCCGGAAACAACGAGCACAGTCCGATGGTGATGGCGAGTCCCAGGCCGCCGCCGACGGCAGTGATCAGCAGGGTCTCCATCAGGAACTGGCCGAGGATGCCGCCCGGGCGAGCGCCGAGTGCCATCTTGATGCCGATCTCGCGAGTGCGCTCCTCGACCGCTACGTTCATGATGTTCGACACGCCGATGCCGCCGACTACCAGGGTGAGCGACCCGACGATGCCCAGAAAAAGCCGGAAAGCCAGCATGAAGGTGTCGAGGAACTTCGCCATGTCGGAGGTGTCCCAGACCGAAAGGGCTTCCTTGTCCTCGGGGTCGAAGCGATGCTTGGCGGCCACGATCCGGAGCACCTCGGCGGTGGCCTGCTCGGTGCGGGCGACGTCCTTGGCCGTAAAGACGAAATTGTTCATGTACTTCTGCCCGGTGAGCGCCCGCATCGTAGTCGCGGGAATCACCGCCATGTCCTTGTCCCGGAACCGGTACGAGGAGTCCTGGGTCTTCTTCTTGAGCACCCCGATGACCGTGAACGGAGAACCGTGGAGGCGCAGGGTCTGGCCCACGGGATCGCCGGTGCCGAATAGGTTTTCGGCCAGCTCGTTGCCGAGAAACACCACCCGCCGTTTGTCGCGCATGTCGAACGGGTCGATGAAGCGTCCGCCCGCTTGCGGAATCATGTTGCGCATCTCGCCGAAGATGGGGTGCGCGCCGACGGTGTCGACGGCCAGCGTCTTGGTGCCGAGCTGGAGCTTCAAGGTGTTGGCGTACTCACTCGAGACCCAGCCCAGCTCCTGCGCGCTCGCCCGGATGAGCTCGACGTCGCTTTCGTCGAGCCGGATCGGCCGGCCCTTGCCGAGTCCTTCGAAGGGCATCGAGGTCAGCGACGGCCAGGCGATGACGATGCCGTTGCCCAGGCCCGCGGAGTTCTTCTTGATCTGATGATGAAAGCCGTCGCCGAAGGCCAGCAGCAGGCTCACCGCGACCGTTCCCCAGACCAGGCCGAGGGTGGTCAGGAACGTCCGCAGCCGCTGGGCGCGAAGGTCCCGAAAGAACTGCTTGAGGAGGTTGGCGATCCGGTCCACGGTGTGAGTCCTCCGAGCTCTAGCCGAACACGTCCCGGGGCGGTCTCTGGATGACCTCGGCGCCCTCGTCGAGGCCGGAGACGACCTCGATGTTGAGGCCGTCCGAGAGGCCGGTCTGAATCTCGACCTTCTTTGGCTCGGCTTCCGGCCCCTCGCCGGGGATCTCGACGAAGGTCTTGGCGCCGTCGTCCTCGAAGAGCACCAGGCGCTCGGGAACGAGGAGGATGTCCTGCTTCTCGCGGATGATGAGGTCGGCGTTGGCCGAGTACCCGGCGCGCAGCACGACTCCATCGGCAGGGTCGAGCTCGATCTCGACGTCGAAGAGCCGTGCGCCTTCCTCTTCCTTCGCCTGCGGAGCGATTCTCGAGAGCCGGCCGGTGACCTCCACTCCGGGCAGCGCGCCGACCTTCAGCCTGGCGGTCACCCCGTGCTCGAGCTTGCCGACGTCGATCTCGTCCACCGTGCCGCGAAAGATGAGATCCCTCATGTCGGCGATGGTCGCGAGCTCGGTGCCCTCCTGAAACGACGTCAACGGCACCACCGGATCTCCGGGATCCACCGCGCGCGCCAGCACGATGCCGGCCGCCGGGGCCCTGATGACCGACTCCATCGAGCGGCCGCGACCCGCGATCCGGCCCTTGCGGATCAGCTCGAGGTTGTCCTGGGCGCTGTCGAGCTCGATCTTGGCCTGCTCGAAAGCCTCTCGTTTGATGTCGAGCTCGTCGGCCGGCGTGATGCCTTGAGCGGCGAGCTCTTCGGCCCGCTTCCAGGCGGCCTCCGCGCGGGTATGGGCGGAGCGCGACGCGTCCAGGCGGCGCTGGGCCTCGACCAGCTCGCTCGGCGTGGGATCGGGCACGATCTCGAACAGGGCGTCGCCGGCCTGGACCGAGTCGCCCACCTCGACCGCGCAGCGCTTGACGATCCCCGAGATCTTGGATTTCACCTTGAACTCGAAGCGCGGCTCGATCTGGCCTATGCCGACGGCCTTTTCGACGATCGTCCCGCGCTCGATCGCCACCAGTTTGAACTCCTCGTCATTCGAGCCCCGATTCTTGAACCAGGCGTAGCCGGCGCCGCCGAGACCGGCGACGAGAACCAGGACGAGGAAAATCTTGAGAATTCTCTTCACTCGAGGCCTCGCTTTCGGAGAGTGCGGGGCCGGCCGCGTCTCTGAGGGCGAGCCGGCCTCCCCTTTCACTACGTAGCCACTATTGTGTTTGTTCCGCTCGCCCTGCGCTCCACCCCCAGGGGCGGGTAGGGCGGATGCTGGAAGGGAGAGAGTTCTTCTCTGCCGCCGCTCCAGCGCTCCCACGGACGCATGGTAACTTTTCGAGGGACGCGCGCGCAGGCTCCGGCCAACGACACCTGCGCCGGCGCGACGCCGATCGGTAATGGTGTCTTCGCGGGAGATGGCTCGATGGCCGGCAGCGAGGGCGCCACCGCCTGCACGCTGGGCTCCACCGAGGGGCCCGACGTCTGGTTCAAGTACACCGCTCCGGTGACGGCGACGATCAATTTCAATACGAAGCGCCTGGGCCCGGCCGTTCTTTCCCTGCACAGCGGCTGCCCGGGAACGGAAGCCAACGAGCTGGCCTGCAATCGCGTTCTCGGCGGCCTCCGATCGACCGTCAGCCTGGCCATGACGGTGGGCCAGATGGTCTGGGTCCGTGTTGCTCCGCCCGGAACGTTCGAGCTCGAGACCGGACTGGCCGGGAGTCTCATGGGGAGAATCGAGGACGCGACGAACGGCTCCGGCGTCTCGGGAGCCGTGGTGATCCTGGCTCTCGAAGGGACGAGCGCTCTCGCACTGCCGGTCAGCGCAGCGGCCGACGGTTCGTATTCGGTCGGCGGCCTGCCCCCGGGCACCTTCTTGGCCGGCGCCCGGGACACCATCGGCGCCTACCTGAGCGAGATCTTCGAGAATCAGCACGTCCCGGCCTTTGGCGTCTTCGACCTGGCGGTGGGCCTACCGGTAACGGTGTCGGCCGGGGTCACGACGACCCTCGATTTTGCGCTGGATCCGGCCGGCAGGATTGCCGGCAAGGTGACAGAGGCCGGCAGCGGCACTCCTATCGGAAATGCCCACGTCACTGCTACCGACATCTACGGAACCACGTGGGCTTCGGCCAACACGCTCGGCGACGGAACCTACGATATCGGTAGCTTGCGAACCGGCACCTACTACGTCGATGCACGCAAGCCGTTCTCGCATCTGGCCAGGCTCCATTCGAACCGACCCTGCTCCGGGCCATGCCAACCCACAAAGGGTGAGCTCGTGGCCGTCACGACCGGTGGAGTTACCGGAGGAATCGACTTTGAGCTCGAGCCGCGTCTGAACGGCTCGATCGCCGGCAGGGTCACGGACGGCGTTGCGGGCCTCCAAGAGACGGTGCGTTTCTTTTCCATCAGGGGAGATTTCGTGGCCTCGGCTTTCCCCGATGCCGGCGGCAACTACGTCAACAACGATCTGGAGCCCGGGACACATTACGTTGGCGCCGGTGCCACAGGCAGCTACATCGGGGAGATCTACGACGGCGGGTCGGGATTGCCCTGCCGCAAGCTCGACTGTGATCCGACCGAGGGCGCGCCGGTGACCGTGCCCAATGGCGGGGCGGTCACGGGTATCGACCTCGAGCTCGAGTTGGGTGGGGCGATCGACGGTACCATCGTCAAGCCGGGTTTTCTGCCGTTCGGAACGGGCGTCCAGGTGTACGACACCGGGGGCGTCTTGGTGGCGTCCAACGCGTTCCCTGACGGAATCGGCGGCGGCTTTCCGGTCGAACAGGTCCCGGCCGGCAACTACACTGTTGTCGCCGGGGGTGGCAGCCCCTTCTTTGTTCCCGAGCTCTACGACGGTGGCAGTGGGATACCTTGCGTCAATTGCGACCCGACCCTGGGGCAAGTCGTGGGTGTCACTGCGGGAGCGACCACTGGCGGGGTCGATTTCGAGCTGGCGGTCGGGGCCGGCGTCTCGGGGCGGCTCAGACGCCTGGGCACCGACCTCATACCGGACGCATCCGGGGTCTCGATCTTCGACGCTGCGGGTGATTTCGTCGCTTCCGCCACGGCGTCGCTCTACGGATACGAGCTGACGGGGCTCGTCCCCGGAAGCTACACCGTGGTCGCGAACTCCGACTCCCCGAGCATCGTGGAGGATTTGTACATCAGCGGACCGTGCGGCTTGCTCTGCGAGCCACAGAGCGGCGATCAGGTGTTGGTCTCCGGAACCGAAATAACCACCGGGATCGACTTCGATCTCGAGCCTTGCCCGGGCGGCAAGCACCCGACCTACAGCGCCGACAACCACATCGATATCGCGGCGACGGTGGAAACCTGCGTCGACATGAGGATCGTGGATGGCTTCCATGTCTCGGCGACCGGACAGGGGACCCTAGTCTCTCCGGTGGTTGTGTTCGAGGGCGGGCGGGTCGACGGCGAGCTGATCGTGAAGCACCCGTAGTAGGCGGGTCGAGCGCCCCGTTTCCGGACTCGTCGCGCTCTGAGGCCTTCGCCCTCCAGATCGCCCGCAAGAGGTCTTCGGGAATCTCTCCTTCCGCCCACCGCCCCGGCTCGCCGTGCCTACCCTTTTGGGCGTTGCCGAGTATCGTTTCCTGGCCCTAGCATCAACCTGTTAGACAAGTCCGCGCGGTGACCCGAGGCTGCTCCGAGAAGAGAAGCCGAGGGAGAAGGCCATTGGGCCGCTGCGCCCGGAAGTCAGAAGGGAAACCAGCGCTCTTCTGACTCGCAGAGGAGAGGATCATGCGAGGAGAGCCCGACCAGCGGAAGCGAGTTCGGTGTCCTTGGTTTCCACCGCTTGCGGGGGCGCCGCGCTATCGAGCGCTGTGTCTGGGACTGTCTGTTCTCCCGCTCCTGCTCACGCCACCGCTCGGGGCGGCGGTGATCACGGTCAACAAGCTCGACAGCTCGACGGTGGAGGACGGTCTCTGTGCCCTGCGCGAAGCGATCCTCGCCGCCAACGGGGACCTCCCGGCAGGGGGCTGCCCGGCGGGCTCGGGGGCAGACACGATCGTGCTGACCGGGGACGTCACGCTGGACCTCGTGGACTCGTTCGATACCGGAACGCCGCGGTTGACCAGCGAGGTCACGATTCGCGGGAACGGGCACACTATCGAGCGCTCGAGCGTCGCCGGCACACCCAAGTTTCGGATCTTCTGGGTGAGGCCCGCCGGCGACCTGACGATCAAGGACACCACCATCCGCAACGGCTTTGCCCCGCTGTCGTCTGACGGCGGCGGCATCTACAACGAAGGAAAGCTGAGCCTTGTGCACAGCATCCTGGCTTCCAACACGGCAGAACAGGTGGGCGGCGCCATCTACTCCGGGACCAGCGCCACGCTCCTTCTGGTGGGCAGCGGAGTCGAGTCCAACACCGCTGTCGTCTTCGGGGGTGGGATCATGAACTACGGCGCTGCAACCATCATTGACAGCTACGTCTCTCTGAACAGGAGCTCGTTCGGTGGAGGTGTGCTCTTGAACCTTCTCGGCGAGATGACTTTGGTCCGAACTTTGGTGACATTCAACGAACCGGTCGGGATCGAGCTTCAGGGAGGAACGCTGCACCTGACCAATGGCGCAATCGCCCGCAACTTCGGACTCGGTTTGAGCAACAGCGGAGGAACGGCAACGTTGCTCCACAGCACCATTGCAGGCAACTGGAACGGCGCTCTTGTGAACGCCACTTCCGGCGGCACCCTGACCGTGACTGGGTCGATCGTTGCTGAGAATACTGGATCAAACTGCTCCGGGACGATCACCGACGCCGGCAGCAACCTGGTCGACGACGCGACCTGTGCTCCCATGCCGCCCACCCCGCCGGCGCAATTGAACCTCGACCCGGTAACCCTTTACCTATACTCCCCGAGCGTTGCCATCAACGCCGCCGGCGACTGCGGCCTGCTGACGGACGGGCGGGGCGCGCTGCGGGACGCTTCCTGCGACATTGGCGCCTACGAGTACGGCGCCGACGACCAGTACGAGATCTCGGGCTCGGAAGGCAGCGACGACACCTGCTACGGGCACGCGGTCGGGTTCGGCCGCGGTGAGCGCCACCTCCATACGGCCGACTTCAGCGACTGGGTGTGGTTTCAGCCGGTCGAGGGAGCGACCTACGAGATCGAGACCAGCAACCTGTTCGGCGGCTCGGACACGGTGCTCGAGCTGTGGAGCGACTGCACGCCTCCGCAGCTGGACGAGGATGACGACGGGGGCACGGGCCTGGCTTCGAAGATCGCCTATACGGCCACCGTGAACGACGAGCAGACGGGCCTCGACGTCCTCATCCGGGACTTCAGCGGACAGGCCGACAACCGAGGCTACGACGTGACGGTGACCTGTGTGACTGACTGCCCTTCGTGTCCTCTGGGTGGAGGAGTCGACTTCGTTCTCCGCGACGAGATGATCGTCATCTACCGGGAGATCGAGGCCTGCAACTCGATCACGGCGTTCGACACGGTGGTGGCGTCCGGCGTCAAGGCGGTCCTGCGGGCGGGGAGCTCGGTCGGGCTGGGTAACGGCTTCGCGGTTCCCGGGGGAGCCGAGCTCGTCATCGATATCGACCCGGACCTGCAGAACCTGGGACCGCCGTAGAAAGAAGCGAACAGGCACATCTTCCCCGAGATCACTCGGCCCAGCACGCACCACCATGACGCTCCCCGGCAGGTGGTCGCGTCCAACGACAAGCGCCTCCCCGGTTTCGGGCCTCTTGACATATAACCCATTTGGTATATATTGGTCGGCATGCGAGCCGAGGCACCCGCCGAAGACGTCTACCTGGCGATCGCGGATCCGACCCGCCGCGCGCTGCTGCTGCGGCTGGCCGAGGAGGGCGAGCGCAGCGTGAACGAGCTGCTCGAGCCGCTCCCGATCAGCCAGCCGGCGGTCTCGAAGCACTTACGCATCCTGCGCGAGGCGGGGCTCGCTCGCAGCCGCAAGCAGGGGCGCCGGCGGCTCTACGCGATCGAGCCCGCCCGCCTGCGGCAGGTGTTCGACTGGGTCGCCCACTTCGAGAGGTTCTGGGACGCGAAGCTCGACGCGCTGGGGGACTACCTGGACACGAAGGCGGCCCGGAGGAACTGAGGACGGTCGACGATGGTCTCACGCAAGCCGATCACGATCCGCAAGGAGCGCTTTTACGCCCACCCCCCCGCCGACGTGTGGACGGCGATTACCGACCCGCACGCCCTGGCGGAGTGGTTCGAGCCGAACAACCACGAGGCCGTCGTCGGCCACGAGTTTCAGTTCGTCTGCGACCCCGGCATTTGCGGCGACGCCGTGAGCGAGTGCCGGGTCGTCGAGGCGGAACCGCCGCGAAAGCTGGTGTGGAGCTGGGTCCACGTGCCGCGCAAGGCCGGCAAGGCCCCCTCCGGCCCGATGACGATCACCTGGATGCTGACTCCCGAGTCGGGCGGCACGCGCCTGGCCCTCGAGCACTCCGGCGCGGAGAACATCGGCTGGCTCCAGCGCAACATGATGCGCGTCGGTTGGGGCTATATGATGAAAAACTTGATCCCCAAGGTGCTCGGTAACGTCACGGGCGGGCGCTTCACGCCCGGGGCGATCCTCCTGAGCAAACGAGCCTACAGCTGCAAAACAGTACCCACGCGATACGTCCGTTGACGACGCCCCCGAGGACTGGAAAGGAGACCAACATGGGAGTCCCGATCGTTCACTTCGAAATCGGCTGCAGGGATAACGAGAAGACCAAGCAGTTCTATTGCGAGCTCTTCGACTGGACCATCGAGCAGATGGGACCGGCCGGGGTGATCACGACCGGCGCTGGAAGTGGAATTGGTGGTCACATTACGGCGCTCGGACACGAACCGCACCACTACGTGACCGTCTATGCCGAGGTCGATGACATACCCGCTTACCTCCAAAAGGCCGAGAGCCTTGGCGGAAGCACCGTGGTCCCGGAAACTGAGGTCCCGGGACAGGGGGCCTTCGCGTGGCTGAAGGACCTCGACGGCAACACTATCGGCCTGTGGAAGACGGCCGCCGGGGTAACAGGCTGAGACGGTTGATCCCGGACCGAGAGGCACGACCATGAACAAGACCCAGGTCCTCGCGCTCCTGAAGGAGAACCGCAACGAGCGGGGCATCGCCAACTGGAAGAAGGGCGGCCACGGTGACGGTGGGCTGAAGAGTTTCGGCATCGGCCTGACCGTTCTGCGCAAGCTCGCCAAGCAGGTCGGCCGGGACCCCGCGCTGGCCCGCAAGCTCTGGGAGACGGACGTCTACGACGCCAAGGTCCTGGGACTGCTGGTCGACGACCCCAAGCAGCTCACGCGAGAGCAGGCGGAGGAGCAGGTCGAAGACCTCGAAGGCGGGATGCTGGCCCACGTCTTCTCGTCCTGCGACGCGACGCTCGCCAAGGCGCCCATCGCCTTCGAGCTCGCCTGCGCCTGGATCGAGAGCCGGCACGAGATGCGCAAGCGCTGCGGCTGGGGGCTGCTCTACGAGCTCTCCAAGAAGGAACCCGAGGGGATGGACGACGCTTTCCTCCTGGGGTGCATCGACCGCGTGGGCGAGGAGATCGACGGCGAGCCGACCTGGGTCCGGATGGCGATGGCCGGCGCCCTGGTCGGGATTGGCAAGCGCAACAGGAAGCTCAACCGGGCCGCCGTCCGGGTCGCGAGGCAGGTCGGCGTGATCGACTTCAACGACGGCAGCGGGAGCAAGTGCGATCCCTTCGATCCGCACAAGCACCTGACCAGCGAGCACGTGAAGAAGAAGCTGGAGCGCTAGCGGACGCCTGGTCAATCAGCTGGTAGCTTCACTTGACAGTACTCCTACGCCTGTGGGGGTGTTACATGCGTGAGAGGCATGCTGGGTCTGGCGCAGCGGAAGCAGGATCTGGACGAGATGCGGCCACTGCTAGAAAAAGAGCTCGCGAGGCTCGAGGAGCAGAAGCGCCGCCTGGTCGACGCCTACGTCTACGAGCAGGCCATCGAACCCCGGTAACCACTTCACACTCAAACGGAGATCGCGGACCTGCGCTACGTGGTGGAGTTGGCCAGCCGATATCGGACCCGGCTACAGTTACCCCAAGAGTTACCAACTCAGGCTGTGAAGCTCGACTACTCCTGGCGCCCGCGACCGCCGTCGGTGACGCTCTGGACCGAGTTCCAGCCGTCCGCCCACGACAGGTAGTCTTCGCTACCTTCCTCGTAGGGATTGTCAGAGACAGGCTTGCCTTTCTGGGCCGCTTGCGCGCCCTCTAGATAGCACTCGTCTGCTGGTTTCTTGTCTAGTCCTTTGGTAACCATGGTCGCTCCTATTCCCTCGAGGCGGGTCGTTTGAGTCCATGCCTGTCTGACTTCTCTGCGCTCGAGTCTATCGCCTTGCCCCACCATCCTGCATGCTCGAGCTGACGTGTGGCGTGTTCGCGCCGTGCTCGACGCGCGGGGCGATCGCTTCGTCGGTGAGCTCGGTGATGAAGTCCGCCTTCCAGCAGTGCTGCATGCCCTTCGGGACGGCATCGTCGAAGAGACGGTTGAGAGCCGGAAGGGGCATGACAGGTGACCAACACAGTAGAGGTCCCCGACCCGATCTTCGGAGAGGAACGGCAGGGGCGGCGCCGATCTGCCAGCCGAAGGAGCATCCGAGCGTCTCGGGCGCGTGACCGCCTTCGAGCTTCTGAGAGAGCCGTTGGCTGAGTCTCGGAGGCCGTCATTTCGCATTGCCAGCTCCGCGGTTCTAGCGGCCAGGGCTTGACACGCTCACCTGCGGCCATTATATTCACCCAAAAGGATGAATGATGACGATGCCGGCCATGAGATCCGACCTGGACCACACCCTGGGTGCTCTGGCGGACCCGACGCGGCGAGCGCTCCTCCAGCACCTCTCCCGTGGGGACGCGCGGGTCACCGATCTCGCCCGTCCCTTCGCCATCTCCCTCAACTCGGTCTCGAAACACATACGCCGCCTCGAGCGCGCAGGCCTGGTTCGGCGCCACCGCTCCGGCCGCGAGCACATCCTGTCCTTGAACCCCGAGCCCCTGGAAGACGCCGCCGCCTGGCTGAACCGCCAGCACAACCTGTGGACCGCGCGGCTGGACGCGTTGGACGAGCTGCTCCGGGCCGAGGAGAAGGCGCAGCCTCCGCCCGGCCCCAGAGAGAAAGGAAGAACCCGATGATTGCCGAAGCACTTGTCAAAGTTCGCGTCACCCGCCGCTTCAGCGCCCCGCCCGAGCGCGTCTTCGACGCTTGGCTCGACCCCGACAAGGCGGGCAGGTTCCTGTACGCCACCGACGAGGGCGAGATGGTGCGGGTCGAGATCGACCCGCAGGTGGGCGGCCGCTACACGATCGTCGAGCGCCGCGACGGCCGGGACGTGGAGCACACCGGCGAGTACCTGGAGATCGACCGTCCCCGGCGCCTCGTCTTCACCCTCCAGGTCCCCCTCTACTCGGAGCAGGCGGACCGGGTGACGGTCGAGATCGAGCCCGAGGACGGCGGCAGCGAGCTCACCCTCATCCACGAGACGACCAAGCAGTGGGCGGACCAGTCCGGGGAGGGCTGGAAGATGATCCTCGACAGCTTGGCCAACGTCCTTCCGTAGCCGGCGGAATCGGTAGATAGGGAAACCGCCGGACAAGGGAGGCTTCGATGGATCTCGACCGAATTCTCGTTCTCTCTGTCTGCATGATCGCACTGGCTTCGGGGGGCGGGCCTTCCCCGTCGCTCATCGGGCGGCGCGGGAGAGAGGCAGGTAGGCGCGCTCGAGATAGTCGCGGACCATGCGGTCGGAGGAGAAGCCTTGACCGACGCTCACGATCGAACGTTTCATGCGGGTGATCCAATCGGTGGGCAGGCCGTCTTCGCCGCGCCGGTAGTACTCGGGGACGATCTCTTCTTCGAGGGTACGGTAGAGAGACTGGGCGTCGAGTTGGTCCTGCTGCCACTCCTCGGCGGCGCCCTGGTCGGGGTCGCCGATCACCCAGCCGTTCCCGCCGTCATATCCCTCCGGCCACCAACCGTCGGCGATCGAGAGGTTGAGCGCGCCGTTGATGGCCGCCTTCATGCCGCTCGTGCCGCTCGCCTCGAGCGGGCGGCGCGGCGTGTTCAGCCAGACATCGCAGCCCTGGACCATCATGCGGGCGACGCGCATGTCGTAGTTCTCGAGAAACACTACCCGGCCGCGCAGGTCGCCCGAGCGGCTGAGGTGGAAGATGCTCTGGATGAGCTCCTGGCCCGGCCGGTCGGCGGGGTGGGCCTTGCCGGCGAGGATGATCTGCACCGGCCGCTCGGCGTGATGGACCAGTGTCCGCACCCGATGGAGATCGCTGAAGAGGAGCCCCGCGCGCTTGTAGGTCGCGAAGCGGCGGGCGAAGCCGATGGTCAGGACGTCGGGATCGAGGAACTCGGAGAGTGATCGAAGCTCGTTGGGGGACTGCCCGTGACGGCCGTACTGTTCGCGCAGTCGCGCGCGGGCGAAGCGGCAAAGCCGTTCCTTCTGGGCGCGGTGTGCGTTCCAGATGTCTTTTGCCGGAGCTTCGAGCAGAGCCTGCCAGCCATCGGCCTCGAGCACCGCCTCCGTCCAGTTGGCTCCGACGATGCGAGCAAGCAGAGCCGCCGTCTCGAGGCCCATCCAACTCGGAAGATGCACCCCGTTGGTGATTGAGTGAATGGCGCGCTCTCCCTCGGGCAGGTCTCGAAAGACGTGTCGCCACATCCGGTCGGCGATCTCGCCGTTGAGACGGCTGACCCCGTTGGCCCAGGCGCTGGTCTTGAGCGCCAGCGCGGTCAGGTTGAGCGGCTGGTCGGGCTCCCCGTGATCGGCCTCCCCGAGCCGCAAGATCTTGTCGGTGTCGACCTTGAGGGACTCGGCCCAGCCGTCGAGGTAGTCGCGAGCCATCGGGCGGTCGAACTTCTCGTTGCCGGCCGGCACCGGGGTGTGGGTGGTGAAGGTCGTGTTGCGGCGGACGACCGCGAGCGCTTCATCCCAGTTGCTGCCGTGCTCGGCCATCTGCCGGCGCGCCCGTTCGAGCTGGAGGAGCGCGCTGTGACCCTCGTTGATATGCCAGACGGCGGGCTCGACGCCCAGGGCAGCCAGGGCCTTCACGCCGCCTATTCCGAGCACGGCCTCCTGCGAGAGGCGCATCTGCCGGCCGCGGACGTAGAGGACGGTCGCGATCGGCCGATCGGAGGGGTCGTTTTGGGGCACGTCGGTGTCGAGCAGGAGAAGCGGTGCCCGGCCCACCTGGGCCAGCCAGACCTTGGCGGCGACGTCTCTGCCCGGGAACGGCACCTTGACCACCAGCTCGCGGCCCTGGGGATCGAGCGCCACCCGCAGCGGCAGGCGGTGAAAGTCGTACTCGGTGTAGGTGTGCTGCTGGAAGCCGTCGGCATCGATGGTCTGCTGGAAGTAGCCGCGCTGGTAGAGAAGACCCACGGCGACGAACGGCAGTCCGAGGTCGCTGGCGCTCTTGGTGTGATCGCCCGAGAGAACGCCGAGGCCTCCCGAGTAGATCGCGAGCGCCTGGTGGATGCCGTACTCGGTCGAGAAGTACGCGATCGGCCGGTCAATGTCCGGTAGGGAGTCGGTTCCTTCCCGCGACCTCACCTCTCGCTCGAACCAGGTCTCGCGGCCGGGATCCATGTAATCGTCGAGCGCCGCAATGACCCTGGTGTAGGTGGACATGAAGTCGTCGTCGTGGATCAGCGTCTCCAGATGCTCGCTGTCGATGTTGAGAAGCAGCTCCACCGGATTGCGGTAGCGAGCCCAGCTCGCCGGGTCGGCGGCGGCAAAGAGCCGTCGGGCCTCGCCGTTCCACGCCCACCAGAGATTGAAGGCGAGGTCGTTGAGTCGGGCGACCTCGTCGGGCAGCCGGATCTCGGTGACCTGCAGACCAGGTATGCGAAGGAGTCCGTTCGAGTTGGATGGGCTCATGCTGTGGGGAGGTGGTGCGCTGCGCGCGCGCTGTTTTCTACCACACCGGCCGGGCCTCTCCAACCGGGTTTCGGCCAGCGTTTCGAATTAGGTTTCGACCGACGATTCGGCCGGCCTGGCCCCTTTTGAACGATCCCCAGGCGCGCGCACTCCGATAGGTCGGACGAGCGCGTACAATCTGGCGATGCAAGGGCGATCGGCGGGCGTGCTTCTCCATCCGACCGCTCTGCCCGACGGCTACGGCATCGGCGACCTGGGGCCGGCTTCCCGGGCTCTTCTGGATTGGCTCGAGAGCGCCGGCCAGTCGGTGTGGCAGATCCTGCCGCTCGGGCCTCCGGGCCTGGGCGATACGCCCTATGGAGCCATGTCGGCCTTTGCCGGCAACCCGCTCCTGATCTCGCCCGAGGATCTGGTCGCGGATAACCTCTTGCCGGCGTCGGCGCTCGAAGGATTGGCTCGGGAGACCGGCGATCGGGTGGACTTCCACGCCACGCGGATGTTGAAAGACGCGCTTCTTCGCGAATCCTGGCGCCACGCTCGGGGAGAGGACGGCCACCCGGCGTTGGCCGAGCTCGAGGCGTTCTCGAGCGACCCGAGCCGGCGCTCGTGGCTCGCGGATTGGACGCTCTATGCCGCCCTCAAGGGCCGCTTCGACCAGACCAGCTGGACGGATTGGCCGGTCGAGCTCCGCTTGCGGGAGCCGGCGGCTTTGGCTGACGCCGAGCGCGAGCTGGCTGACGAGATGCGCTACCAGAGCTGGGTCCAGTACCTTTTTCACCGGCAGTGGAGCCGGTTGCGCTCCGAGGCCGCCGCGCGGGGCGTGAGGCTTTTCGGCGACGTTCCGATCTACGTGATCAACGACAGCGCCGACGTCTGGGCTCGGCAGGAGCTCTTCGCGCTCGATGGTGACGGCCGGGCGACCGAGCTCTCGGGCTGCCCGCCGGACGCCTTCACCGAGGACGGCCAGCTCTGGGGGCAACCGCTCTACCGATGGGATCGAATGCGGGAGGAGGGGTACGCCTGGTGGCTGGCGCGGATGCGTGCGGCCTTCGAGCTCGTCGATATCGTTCGGCTCGATCATTTCCGGGGCTTCGCCGGCTACTGGAGCGTGCCGGCCTCTGCCGAGACCGCTCGGGAGGGCGAGTGGAAGACGGGCCCGGGCGTCGAGCTCTTCGAGGCGTTCGCGGCCGGCCTGGGCGAGGTCGAGATCGTCGCCGAAGACCTGGGCGTCATCACGCCGGACGTCGTCGAGCTGCGCAAGCGCTTCGATCTGCCGGGAATGAAGGTGCTTCACTTCGCCTTCTGGGAGGTGGACAGCCCGCACCTGCCGCATCGCCACAACCAGCACACCGTGGCCTATTCCGGAACCCACGACAACGACACCAGCCGCGGATGGTACGCTGAGCTCGACGCCGAGTCGCGCGAGCGCCTGCACGACTATCTGGGAATCGACGGCTCCGACATCGCCTGGGACCTGATCAGGGCGGCGCTCGAGTCGGTGGCCGGGATGGCGATCGTGCCGCTCCAGGACGTGCTCGACCTCGGCGCCGAGGCTCGCTTCAACACGCCGGGACGCGCCGACGGCAACTGGGCCTGGAAGCTCCGGCAGCTTCCAGGCGATCAAGGAGCGGCCCGGCTGCGGCGGCTGACCGAGCTGTCCGGACGGTTGTCTCCCGAGCGGACGGCCGAAGCCATTGATTCAAAAGATCCCGCGCCAGAGCCTCTCTCGGTCTCTGCGGCCGAATCTTCTGGATGACCGGTCGCGCGCAGGACCGGTCGGGCCTCGGGGCGACGCTGGAGCCGGATGGAGCGCTCTTTCGGTTGCGCGCGCCGCAAGCGACGGGCGTCGAGCTGTGCCTGTTCGACGAGCCCGCCGGTCCCGAGATCGAGCGCGTGCGACTCGAGCCCGCAGGAGGCGCGCACTGGATGGCCCGTGTGCCGGGAGTCACCGCCGGGCAGCTCTACGGTTACCGGGTGGACGGTCCGTACCGGCCCTTCGAAGGGCACCGCTTCAACCCGGCCAAGCTCGTGATGGACCCTCGCGCGGGAGCGATCGCCGGAACCGTCACCTGGAGCGAGTCTGTGCGTGGGGGCACGAGCGGTCCGGATGGCATTCGGGATCCGAGCGACAGCGCTCCGCAGGTCGCCCGATCGGTAGTCATCGCTCCCGCCTTCGACTGGCGGGGCGATCGCCCACCGGAGCGACCGTGGGGCGAGACCGTGATCTACGAGTGTCACGTACGGGGGATGACCATGCTGCATCCCGAGGTGCCTGAGGAGCTTCGAGGCACCTACCTGGGCCTGGCATCGCCGGCGGTGGTCGAGCACCTGCTAGGTCTCGGGGTGACGGCGGTGGAGCTCATGCCGGTCCAGCAGTCCGCGAGCGAACGGCATCTGATGGAGCGCGGCCTCGTTAACTACTGGGGCTACAGCCCGCTCGCCTGGTTCGCGCCGCACAACGGCTACGGAAGTCAGGGCGCGGCCGGTCGCGGCCGGCAGGTCACCGAGTTCCAGACGATGGTGCGTGAGCTTCACCGCGCCGGTCTCGAGGTCATTCTCGACGTCGTCTTCAATCACACCGTCGAGGGCGACGAAAGCGGGCCCACTCTGTCTTTGCGGGGTATCGACAACTGGGGTTTCTACCTTCTCGAACGCGAGAACGCGAGCCGCTACGTGGACTACACCGGTTGCGGAAACACGATCGACGCCGGGTCCACGGCGGTGCGCGAGCTCATCGTCGACTGCCTGCGCTACTGGGTCGAGACGATGCACGTGGACGGCTTCCGCTTCGATCTCGCGACCACCCTGGCGCGAGAGAACGGAGTCGTCGGATTGCGCTCGTCGCTTCTCGAAGCGATCGGCCGGGATCCGGTGCTCTCCACGGTCAAGCTCATCGCCGAGCCCTGGGACATCGGCCCAGGCGGGTACCGGTTGGGATCCTTTCCGCCCGGCTGGGCCGGTTGGAACGACCGCTATCGAGACACGGTGCGGTCTTTCTGGCGGGGCGATCCGAACCGCCGGGCGGATCTCGCCACCCGGATCGCCGGGAGCCGAGATCTTCTTTCCGCCAAGCGACGAGGGCCTCTGGGAGGGATCAACTACGTGACGTCCCACGACGGGTTCACGCTCGAAGACCTGGTCTCCTACGACGGGAAGCACAACGAAGCGAATCTCGAAGACAACCGGGACGGCCGGGACGGGAGCCTTAGCCGCAACTGGGGCATCGAGGGCCCGACCGACTCGGCGGAGATTCTCGCGCTGCGCGATCGAGCCAAGCGCAGCCTGATGGCGACTCTGGCGTTCTCGTTCGGCGTGCCGATGATCGGACACGGCGACGAGCTGGGGCGCACACAAGGCGGCAACAACAACGCCTACTGCCAGGACGGCCCGGTGACCTGGGTGAACTGGGAGACCGACCGACGTGGCACCGAGTTTCTCGACTTCGTGCGCCATGTGCTCCGCGTGCGACGCGAGATGGGGGTCTTCGGCGAAGAGCGCTTTCCGAACGCCGAGGATCTCGCGTGGTTCGGGAGCGACGGCCTGCCCTTGAGCGAGGACGGTTGGCGCGAGACCGAGGATCGGGTTCTGGGTGTCGGTTGGCGACGATCCGAGTCCGGCCGGTGGCTTCTCTATCTCAATGGCAGTGAGGAGGAACGAACCGTTCGCTTGCCGGCGCGCGAGCTCGGGGACCGATGGCGGCAGCTCGTCAACACCGCGGCACCGGGAGGCTCGGGCATCCGCCGAGAGGTTCCGGACGAGGACTTCGAGCTTCCGGCCCACGCCCTGGTTCTCCTGCAAAGCTGGCCCGGCTCGGTAGCTTGAGGTTGGGTCCGGCTGTCAGGACCGCAGGCGAGCCAGAACCGGCTCGAGCTTCGAGTCGGCTTCGGCCACCGCATCGCGCAGCCGCTCTAGAACGTCGCACCAGCCGACCACGGCGTCGGCGCTCGACTCGCCGCGAGGCACGCCCGAGCTTCGCACGGCGAGCCAGCTCAAGGCCGCGGCGATGGCTCTCCAGATGAAGAGGCTGTCGAGACGCTCGACGGCGACGGTTCCAGCTTCCGTGTCATAACCGAGCAGGGTCGCCGCGTCGTCCCGACCGCTGGCGCCAGAGAGCAGTCGTTCCGCTTCGGCGCGTCCGGGGGGAGGCTGGCTGACCATCCAGTTTCCAACCGACACCAGTTCCAGAAGCGCCGCGAGCTCATCGAGCCTCTCCTGCGGCACGTTCCGCTCGGCCAGTACCCGATGAGCCGCCCGACCGGGCTCGAGCGCTACAGCAGCGGCGTCGCCCCAGCGCCGGTCCACGTAGCCGAGCAGAGCCAAGGCCGACAGCATGAACCGGGCGTCGGGTTGTTTCTCGGCGCCGGCGAGCAGCCGCTGGTGAGCGCCCAGCATACGTTCGGTGCGGGGCCAGTCGAGCGCATGCTCGACGGCCGCCAGCCCCGAGATGGCTTCGAGCCAGGCGTCGAGACCCGAAGCCACCGAGTCGTGCTGGACGGGAGACGTGACCGCTTCATGGCCGAGGACCTCCTGCAGCCGGCGATCGAGCTCCTCCAGTTGGGTCTCGACGGCGAGCATCGCGGGCGCCGACGCCGGTGTCGCCAGGGAGAGTGTTGCGAGTACCTCGACGAACGCGGTTTGCGCGTCTTCGAGACTTACGTCGTGGAGTTCTTGCTCGAGGCTCGGCACACCCCGCGTGCCGAGGCGTTGTCGCAACCGGGTGTAGACGCCGTCCGGATCCGCGAGCTCTCGAAACTCCACCAGAACGACCGACTCGAAGGGAGCCAGGTCGAGCTCCAGCCCCTGGTCGTGGATTGCCGCCGAGGCGCGCAGAAACCGGCGCTCCGAAAGGCGGTCGCGAAAGGTAGCGATCCGGCCGACGCGGCCGGAGATGCCCACGTCGCGATCGAGTCGCAAAACGCCGCGCGCCGGCGCTGGTTGATTGTTGAAGATGATGATCGCCGTGCCGACTCCAGCTGTGGTGTCCACTCCGGCGCCGTGCGAGAAGGCGAGCACGTTCTCGTTTCTCTTCCCCCCGGATCCGACGAAGTCGTGCATCGCGAATCCTTCGACGTCGGCGAAACGGCGGCGCTCGCGCAGGAGTGGAAAGATCTGGCGCTCGTGGCGCTCTAACAGGCCGCGGTTCGGCGTCTCCTCGGAATAGGCTCGTCGGTACTCCATGCCGTAGCGCTCGCGCAGGCCCTCGAGCTGGCCGTGCGCGATCATCGGCAGTCCAGGCATTGTGGCGAGCAGCAGGCAGGCGCCGAAATAACGATCGCCTTCGCCGAACTGTTCGATCGCGGTGCGCTCGTCCGGGTTCGAGAGGAAGTTGACGTAGCGTCGAAGGATCTCCGGGTCAAACGCGAGCGACTCCCGGATTAATTTGCGATAGCCCCGGTTGTCGCGGTCGCGCAGCATGTTCATGAAAGCGCTGTTGTAGACGCGATGCAGCCCCAGGTTTCGGACGAAGTAGCCCTCCATCAGCCAGAACGCCTCCGCCAGGAGGAGCGTGTCGGGGGTCTCTTGCTCGGCGCGGTCGACCACGTCGCGCCAGAACTCGCGAGGCATGAGTGAGTCGAACTTCGTGTTGCTTAGGGTGTGCTCGGCGCGGGACGGGATGGCGCCGGCGCTCCCGGGCTCGGGGTGCCAGAGGCGGCGAACGTGGCGCTTAGCCAGGGTCATCGCGGCGTCGAAACGAATGATCGGAAACCTGCGCGCGACGTCGAGGATGGTGCCGGTTACCGCCGCCCGGGTCTTCGGATTGAGGTAGTCGAGCTGGGCGGTGTCGTTCCACGGCGTGCTGGTGCCATCGTTGCCGTGGTAGACGAAGCGGACGCGACCGGTGCGCTTGTCCACTCGTTTGAAGACCACGGCGGCGTCGCTGCGGTCGAAGTAGTGGTCCTCGATAAAGATAGCGACCCGGGGGTCGGGGGAGAGGTCGGGTCCGTTGAAGGTATAGCTCGGAAAGGGGCAGACCGGCACCGACAAGAAGTACTCCGGATGCTCGATCAGCCAATCCGAATCGATGGCGGTGTGATTCGGCACCATGTCCGCCGAGAGCCGAATCCCAAACCGGGCGGCTCTTCGGGACAGATTGTCGAGAGCCGGATCGCCGCCGAGCTCATCGGCGATCCGGTAATCGGCCACGGAGTACGCGGAGCCGAGCGCTTCGGGATTGCCACACAGCTGCTTGATGCGGCGGGAGGCCCGGCTGCGTTGCCAGATGCCGATCAGCCATAGGCCGGTGATGCCGCTGTCCGCGAGCTTCTCGAGCTCCGCGTCGGGAATCTGGTCGAGCCGGGTGATCTTCTGCTCGTGCCGCCGGGACAACTGGTGAAGCCAGACGTAGCTGTTCTTGGCGGCCAGAACCAGACTCGACATCCACTGGCGATCGGAGCCGTAGCGCACGTCGGCGTCATCGAGATGGTCGAAGGCCGGCGCCTCCGGCGGTCCCGCCCCGGGGGGGAACCGCGGTGCGGTCTCCTCGCTGATGAGGTCGAGTGCCGCGACGAGTTGCGGCTCGAGCTCGGGCGCGAGGTCGCTCCAGTTCTCGAGCATCCAGCTCAGTTGTCCGGAGATCGAATCCGGGGACGCGTCGATCGGCCGGCGAAGGCCTCGTATCAGGCTCGCGTCCCCGTTGTGAAGCCCAGGCGCCCGATCGAGGATCTCATGCAGGGCGCCGATCACCGATCCGTAGTCGGGGTCCTTGATCAGCGCGCCGGAGTGGAGCCATTCAAAGACCCGAGCTCCGGCCGGATTCGTGTGGGCGATCGAGAAGATCAAAAGCTCGGCCAACAGTTCGCGGCGCCGGCTCGGTTCAATGCCCTCTGCGGGTGCTGCCGGTGCCGCGGGCGTGGCTCCAGCTGATTCGGCGGGCGCGACCGCTCCGAGTGATTGGGTGGGCTCGGGCGAGAAGTCCCGCTCGAAGGCGATGAGCAGGCGATCGACAGTGGCGCTGCCGAAGCGGTGGTCGAGCACGGCAAGCGCCGCGAGCAGGCCCTCCGGACCGCGGCGGCTCAAGAACCGCTCGAGATAGGCGGCAAGCCCTCGCTCGAGCCGGCCGAGACCGTAGAGGTCGCCTGCCGATACCGTCGAGGCGCCGTCCGCCATTAGCGTGCCGAGCCGCTCGGCCAGCACCCGCGCGTCCAAAAAGCTCTGCGACAGCGGCTCGCGACTCTTTTCATGCGGTCGATCCGAGGCCGATTCCGGCAGAAGCTCCCGCCGAGCCTCGCGGGACAAAAACAGGTGCATGGATGGAGACTAACTCGGAAGTCGCGGTCGCCGCGTCGCGACCCCTGGAAAACCGGCGGCTAGCGCGCGAAGACCTTGACCGTCTGGCCCACCGTGTCGAGGATGTGGCGCAGCTCGTCGTAGTCGTCGTGGCGCATGCGGATCCAGGCGTTCGCCATGTAGCCGGCTTCGACCGGTTGAGTGGGAGTGCCAGGAGGCGGCAGATGGCTGTCGAGGACCGACGATCCGAAGCGTTGGTGAATCTCCTCGAGGCCGCGGTAGCCGGCGATGTGTCCGTCGCGGTCCGGTCGCAGGTTGATGATGCCGGTCGAATACCGGCGTGACGGCTGCGTCTCGGTGCGGCCGTTGACGATCGCCGAGGCCCATTCCCGGAAGATGTCCATGTCGTTGGCCGCCGAATAGAGGTCCCAGGCGCCGACGCCCGGCGGCCGGCAGCCGATCTCGGAGAACTTGAGCCCTTTCGATCCGAAGAACCATTCCATGTGGGTGGCGGAGGTCTCGATGCCCAAGACCTCGATCACCTTCTTGCCCATCGCGCGGACCTCGTCATAGGAGTCGGCATCGACGCGATTGGTGGTCAGAAAGTACGGCGAGATCCACCGCGTCCGCATGGCTTCGAGAACTCCCGGGTAGTAATGCGAGATGAACTGGTGCGTGATCCGGCCGTCGATGGTGAGGGTGTCGTAGAATGCCTCGTGCCCTTCGATGAACTCTTCCGCCGCGGTCGAGGCTCCGCGATCGATGCCGCACGCTCGAATCGCGGTCTCTAGCTCGGCGTCGTTGTCCACCCGGTAGGTACCGGCAGCGCCGGCGGAGCTGCGTGGTTTGAGGATGATCGGGTAGCCGACCCGCTGGGCGAAAGCGCGGGTCTCTTCCGGCGACGAGACGCCGGCGGACTGGGCGCACGAGACGCCGGCCTCGCGCAGGGCCTCTTTCATAGCCGGCTTGTCGCGGCACAGAAACGCCGTCCGAACCGAGGTGCCCGGAATCTTGCAAGCCTCCCGGACGCGAGCGACCGGCAGGATGTGCGCCTCGACCGTGGCTTCGAGCCGATCCACCCAGCCACGGCCCTGGATGCGCCGCACCGTCGCGAGCATCTCCTCCTCGTGGCAAACCGAGCCGACTTGTTCGTAGGCGTGGAGGCTGCGCTTGACCCGGTCCGGCAGCGCATCCCTGGGCGCTTCGCCGATGCCGGTTACGGTGGCGCCGACCTCGGCCAACGCGCGCACGAACTCCGCCTGATTGCGGGGAAAGCAGGGCTCGACAAAGATGACGTGCATCGGACTCCCTTTTCAAAGACGGGGTCAAATGCATTATAACTGTGCGGTCATGGGACCGATCCTTCTACTTGGACCCCAACGGCTGCGACCGATTCTCGACCGCGTGATGGCGGATCTGGGAATCGAGGGGCGGATCGCCGCGATTACCGCCGGCTGGCAGGAGCGCGAGGCAGAGGACGACGAGCTCGCCGAGCACCTGAGCGGTCGGACCGTCAATCTCGCGTTGTATCGCCGCGCCGAACAGGTGTTCGAGTCGGATCCCGAGCTGGCGGCCGCCTCCCACGAGCGCCAAGGCCTGCTCAAACGGGCCCAGGAGCTCTACCGCTTGCGTCTGGACCACTCGATGGCGGCCGTCCGCCAGCTGATGCAGCGAGCCGAAGAAACCGAGCTTCTCGAGGAGGAGGTGAGCGCCGCATTCGAGGTCGTACGAAGGCTCGACGACGGACATCTCGAGCGGGTCCGGAAGATCCACTCGGGGTTTGAAGAGATGTGGATGCCGCTCGAGCGGCCGTCGGTCGCCGAGCAGCGAACGGAGTTGGTCGAAGTGCTTTCCGAGTGTGATGCCGTCGCCGTGGCCGGCGGTCACGTCGCGGTGCTGCTCAATCGCCTGAGACTCTTCGGCTTTGGTGAACTGGTCGGGGAGCTGCCGATCGTGGCCTGGTCGGCCGGCGCAATGGCACTGGCGGAGCGTGTGGTTCTGTTTCACGATTCGCCCCCACAGGGTTTCGGCAACGCCGAGATGCTGGAATCGGGGCTCGGGCTCTACGGCCAGATCCTGCCGATGCCGCACGCGCGCCGGCGGCTCCGGCTGCAGGACCCCAACCGGGTGACCGAGCTCGCTCGCCGATTCGCTCCGCGGGTCTGCGTGCCGATGGATGACGGGGACTATCTGAGGATCGACGGCCCCGCGGCGTGGGCCGAGGCGCCGGTCAGGAGGCTCACCGCCGAGGGGAAGATCGAACGGCTCGGGGCGGCGGACGAAGGGCGGCGAACGCGGGGCAGCCGCAGCCGGAGAGCGGAATGAGCCTTGCGATCCGCGCCTTCGAGAAGGCGTACACGGGTGAGCCCGCCGAGATCGACCGGTTTCTCGACGGGCGGAGCTTTCCTCTGCAAGAGGGCACCACGACCACATTTGTCTATCGCGGCGAGGCCGAGGAGGTGCGCCTGCGGCACTGGATCTTCGGACTCGAGTCCTCGCTCGCATTCACGCGCCTGAAGGACAGCGATCTCTGGTACCTGGTTCTCGAGCTACCCGAGTTGTCGCGGGTCGAGTACAAGCTCGACCTGTTTCGGCACGGAAAGCACAAGTGGATCCGCGATCCCCGCAATCCGCTCGTCGCCCATGATCCGTTCGGAGCCAACTCGGTGTTTCAGGGCGTCGGCTACGAGACGCCCGAGTGGACCAGGCCCGACGAGGAAGCGCGGCGCGGCGAGATCGAGGAGTTCACTCTGGAGAGCTCGGCCTTCGGCGAGGAGCGCACCGTCAAGGTGTACGTGCCGGCTCGTTTTCGCAAGAGCCGGCGCTATCCGGTGCTGGTCGTTCACGACGGCTCCGACTACCTTCGATACGCGGGCCTCCGGGCGGTGCTGGACAACCTGATCGACCGGCTCGAGATTCCCGAGCTGATCGTGGCGATGACCGATTCGGGAGACCGCCTGGCCGAGTACACCTCCAACCCACTACACGATCGCTTCATCGCGGAGGAGGTTCCGGCCGAGCTCGAGAAGCGCTTTCCGATCGACTCGGATCCCTCGGCGTGGGGCCTCATGGGGGCCAGTCTAGGCGCCGTGGCGACCCTGTCGGCGGCATGGAGCCACCCCGGTCGCTTCGGCAAGCTCCTGCTCCAGTCAGGGTCGTTCGTCTTCACCGACATCGGCGACCGGAACTGGCGAGGGGAGCAGTGGGACGAGGTGGTCAGCTTCATGAACACCTTCAGGGAAGCCCCGGGACTTCCGGCCGAGAGCTTGTTCGTGAGCTGCGGCATCTACGAGTCGCTCATCTACGAGAACCGGTCCCTCCTACCGATTCTCCAGGCGACCGGGATGGACGTCCGTTACGCCGAGGCCAGGGACGGACACAACTGGGAGAATTGGCGCGACCGCCTACGAGTCGGCCTGTCCTGGCTTTTCAAGGGCCCACTCTGGATGGTGTACGAATGAGACCTCGCTATACTCGCGGGTCTTATGGCTGAAGTTACCCGCAAGATAGGACTCTCGCTGGGCGCCGACGTCGATTGGCCGATTTCCTTCGAGCGCATCGTCGAGAAGCTCGATCTGGCGTTGCCGATCGAGGGAGACACCGTTCGCTTCGAAGTTGAACGGCTCACCATCGAGCCGTTCAACCTGCGCCAGCCGTGCCGGTACGATCTGATTCTCGATCGGGTGACCCACTGGTACCACTCGAGCCGCGAGTGGATCAAGAAGGCAATCATCCTCGACGATCTCTACGTTCTCAACAATCCGTGGTCGCTCCAGTCGATGGAAAAGCACACCAGCTACTGCGCCATGATGAGGCTCGGTCTGCCGGTGCCCGACACGTGGATGATTCCGCAGAAAGAGTACGAGCCGAGCCCGGACCTGCAGACCACCCTCGAGCGCTACGCTCGTCATTTTGATCTTGGCGAAGTCGGCGAGAAGATCGGTTATCCGCTCTTTATCAAGCCCTACGACGGCGGCGGCTGGGTCGGGGTCAGCCGGATCGACAGCGCCGAGGCGCTGCGCGTCGCTTACGAGATGAGCGGCAAGCGCCTGCTTCATCTGCAGAAGGCGGTCGATCCCTTCGACCTCTTTGTTCGCTGCATTGGGATGGGCCCGCAGGTGCGTTGCGTCCGCTACAACCCAAGCGCGGCGCTTCACGAGCGCTATCAGGTGGCCTTCAACTTCCTGACCGTCGAGGAGGCCAGCCTGCTCGACGACATGACGCTGACCATCAACAGCTTCTTCGGTTGGGACTTCAACTCGTGCGAGGCGTTGCGGGCAGACGGCGTCTTTCATCCCATCGACTTCGCCAACGCCTGTCCGGATTCCCAGGTCACCTCGCTGCACTACCACTTCCCTTGGCTGGTCAAGGCGGCGGTGCGCTGGTCGATCTTCTGCGCGGCGACGCGGCGCAAGATGCGGCGCACCGTCGATTGGGATCCCTACTACGAGATTGCCGACAGCGATCGTTCGTATCGCGAAAAGCTCGCCGCCTACGCGGCAATCGCCCGAGAGCGACTCGAGGCCGATCGTTTCGAGGAGTTTTGCGCGACCCACCTGGCCCATTTGGATGAGGTTGCCTGGGAGTTCTTCGGGTCCGATGCCGCCAAGGAGGCGGTTCGGCTCAAGGTCGAGTCGCTCTTCCCGCGCCACGAGGTCGACGAGTTCACCGAACACTTCTGGGGGATGCTCAAGTTCTGGCGCAAGACCGAGGGCGAGCGGCTCGGGCTCGTCAGTGCGCCGGGAGAAGGCTCGTGAAGACCATCTCCCGCTGGCACTCGCCGCGAGTTCAGCAGGAGGTCACGGTCGCTCGCTGGGGCAACTACGGCGTGCCGGTGCTCTGGTTCGCTACCGCCGGCGGCGATGCCGAGGAGCCCGAGCGCTTTCTGATGATCAAAGTGCTGGGCCCGCTGATCGAACAGGGTCGGATCAAGTTCTACTCCTGCGACAGCGTTGCCGGGCGGGCCTGGACGAGTGGCGAGGGGTCGCCGCGCCACCGCTCGTGGCTGCAGAACCAGTTCGACGACTTCATCTACAACGAGGTAGTGCCCGCGATCCGGCAGGACTGCGGCGGCAGCGTGCCGGAGATCATCACGACCGGAGCCTCGATCGGCGCTTTCAACGCTCTGGCCTCGGTGTGCCGTCACCCCGACGTCTTCAGCCGTGCGATCTGCATGAGCGGAACCTACGATCTGAGCAAGTGGTTGGATGGCGACTGGAACGACGACTTCTACTTCTCTTCACCACTTCACTTCCTGCCCGATCTGGGGGACGGTGCCCATCTCGAGACCCTTCGCAAGCGGTTCATCCTCATGCCCACGGGTGAAGGCCGCTGGGAAGATCCCGGCGAGTCCTGGCGCATGGCCCAGGTGCTCGGCTCCAAGGGCATTCCCAACCGCGTCGATGGGTGGGGCGCCCAGTGGGACCACGACTGGCCCACATGGCGCGAGATGCTGCCGAAGTACCTCGACGACTGGGTCTAGCGCGGCAGCGGAAATGCCTGAAGCCAAAGCGTTATGCTTCCTCGGCGTACTTCGAGCACGCCTGCGTCTGCCTCGGTCGCAAGCCTCGTATCTCCAGGCATTTGCGGCGCCGCACAGTGAAGCGCCCGCGAAGAGATCAGGTTAGCGAGAGAGTTCTTCAGCGCCCGATGAGTGCTCGATAGAGCTTGACGTAGAGGGCGCCCTGGCGGTCCCAGGAGAAATCGCGGGCCATGCCGTTGAGCATCAGCCGCTCCCAGGACTCCCGGTCCTGGTAGCTCGCCAGCGCGTAGCCAAGCGCCCAGCGGAAGGCGTCGGGCGAAAAGTGGTCGAAAACGAAGCCGGTTCCCTCTCCGGTCGCCGAATCGTATAGATCGACGGCGTCGGCGAGGCCCCCGGTCCGCCGCACGATCGGCACCGTGCCGTACTTCAGGCTGTACATCTGGTTGAGTCCCGACGGCTCGAACTTCGAAGGCATGAGAAAGATGTCGGCGGCGGCCTCGATCAGGTGGGCGAGCTCCTCGTTGTAGCCGCGGTGGAAGACGGCTCGGCCGGGGAAGGCGCGCTGGAGGTCCCGGAAGGCGGATTCGTAGCGCGATTCGCCGGTACCCAGGGCGATGAGCTGCGCGCGGCCGGCCCCTAGAGCCTCGCGCAACGGCTCGAACACAACCTCGAAGCCCTTCTGGGCGGTAAGTCGCGAGACCACACCCAGCAACGGGATTTTCGCGTTGGTGTCGAGGCCGACGCGGCCGGTGACCGCCAGCTTGGTCTTGCGTTTGCCGCCGAGGTCGGCCGGCGAATAGGAATGCTCGAGGAAGCGATCGGTGCTCGGGTTCCACTCGCCATAGTCGACGCCATTGAGGATCCCGACCAGATGATCGCTTCGCCTGCGCAGCAGACTCTGCAGCCCCATACCGTATTCATCGGTCTGGAGCTCGAAGGCGTGGGTGGGGCTGACGGTGGTCAGCACATCGGCGTAGAGGATTCCGGTCTTGAGAAAGCTCAAGGCGCCGGCCTCGAGATCTTCCTGGTGGAGCAGGGCGAGGTCGCCCCCGAGCCCAACCTGCTCGCAGACCTCCGCCGAGAACGTGCCCTGGTAACCGATGTTGTGGATGGTCAAGACCGTGCGGCTCTTCTGGAAGAGCCGGTCCCACTCGAAAGTTCGTTTCAGGTAGAGCGGGGTGAGAGCCGTATGCCAGTCATTGCAGTGGAAGATGTCGGGCGACCAGCCCATGTGCTGGCAGCAGACGATCGCGGCGCGGGACAGAAAGGCGAAGCGGATGGCTTCATCGCCACCGTCGGTGTAGATGCCGGGCCGATCGTAGAGCGCCGGGCAGTAGACCAGATAGACAGGGGGTCCGCCGCCGGAAATCGAGGTGGTGAACACGGTGAAGGTCAGCCGATGGGGGCCGATCTCGAGCTCGATGTCGCGGAGGAAGTCGACCGCGGTGATCCGATGCCCGCGGGTGTCGATGCTCGAGTAAAAAGGCAGAAAGACGCGGATGTCATGGCCGGCGTCGTGGAGATAACGCGGAAGAGCGGCGCTGACGTCGCCGAGCCCGCCGGTCTTGGCGAACGGCGCGACTTCGGACGAGGTCCAGCAGATCCGGAGAGGTATTGAAGGATGCATCCGATCCGATGGACTAGTGGCCTGTATCACCCCAAGCGATACTACCTGGCCGGCCCCCGTCGCCGAATGTCTGCGCTGCGCCTCCTCGACACAGGCACCGCTATGACTGCGTCGGCGCGCCTTGACCTCGACGACGAATGGCTCGGCCATCCAGTATCGCTTCGAGTGTTACAGGCCACTAAATGACCGTGCCGGGCTCGAGAACCGCGCCCTTTGGCACGACAATGATGCCGCCGCGGATGCAGTAGTTCTCCCCGTCGGCTTCCTCGACGCCGTCTTGGTTGATCAGGACCGAGTCGTGTCCGATCCTGGCATCGAGATCGATGATCGCGCGGCGGATCTCGCAATTGGGGCCGATCCCCAGAGGCACTCGCGAACCCTCTTCGCTGGGGGTCACGAAATGGGTAGCGCCCATAACTACGGTCTGGTCGATCTCGGAGCCCGAGCGGACGATGCCGCGAATGCCGATGATCGAGTTGGAGATGTGGCTGCCAGAGATGATCGTCCCGTCCGAAAGGATCGCGCGGGTGATCTCACAGCGATCGATCTTGCTACCGGGCAAGAAGCGCGGGTGGGTGAAGATCGGGAAATCGGGATTGTAGAGGTTGAGCGCCGGTACCGGTACGGTGAGCTCGAGGTTGGCCTGATGAAATGCCGGGATCGTTCCGATGTCGCGCCAGTATCCCGTCTCCACGTAGCTGAAGACCCGGAAGTTGTCGATCGAGCCCGGGATGACCTCCTTGCCGAAGTCGGTGGCGCTGGTGCCGGACAGGAGCTTATCGAGGACCTCCGGCCGGAAGGCGTAAATTCCCATGCTCGCGAGGAGCATTCCCGGCTCGGCCTTGATGCGGAGCTTGTCGATGGTCGTCTGGTCCAGGGTCAGGCTGTCGAGAATGTCCGGATCGTCCGGTTTCTCGACAAAGCGCACGATCCGACCGTCGCGATCGATCCGCATGATGCCGAGTCCCGGCGCCTCGTTTCGCGACACCGGCTTGACCGCGATGGTGATGTCCGCGTCATTCTCGCGATGGCTCTTCTCGATGAATTCGCGCAGGTTCATCAGGTAGAGCTGGTCGCCCGAGAGAATCAGGATCTCTGAAGGGTTGAGGCTCAGCAGCCGATTCAAGTTCTGTCGCACCGCGTCGGCGGTGCCCTGGTACCAGTCGCGGTTCTCGATGCCCTGTTCGGCGGCCAGGATGTTGACGAAGCCCTCGCGGAAGACGTCGAAGCGGTAGCTCTGCGCGATGTGCCGGTGCAGACTTACGCTGTTGAACTGGGTCAGAACGAAGATCCGGAAGATGCCCGCCTGCAGGCTGTTGGAGATCGGAATGTCGATCAACCGGAACTTGCCCGCAACCGGCACCGCCGGCTTGGCGCGGTGGCGGGTCAGCGGCGCGAGCCGTGCGCCCTGCCCGCCCCCCAGAATCGCTGTGACGACGTTTCTCACGGGAGCGTGGATGCTAGCAGGGTGCCCCGGTCGCGACGCGATCAAACGCGGATACAATCCCGGGAATGCACGGCGTCGTTTTCGTGGCTCCGTTCTTTCTCGAGACAACGTTGCGTTTCCTGGACGCGACCTTGGATCTCCCTGGCGCTCAGGTCGGTCTGGTCAGCCAGGAACCGCTGGAGAAGCTTCCCAGAGGACTCGAGGCGAAGCTCGCGGCGCACTACCGGGTCGGCGACGCACTCGACACCGGGCAGCTCTCCCACGCGACGCGGACTCTCTCCGAGAAGTTGGGCTCGGTGGACGCGCTGATTGGCGTCCTCGAGCACTTGCAGGTTCAGCTGGCCGAGGTGCGCGCCGAGCTGGGGATCCCGGGCGTCGATCCGGAGACCGCCCGGAACTTTCGCGACAAGGCGCGGATGAAGTCGGTGCTGCGAGCGGCGGGCCTGCCGTGTGCCGGCCACCACCTGGCGTCCTCGGCGGCGACGGCGCGCGAATTCGCCCGAGCGGCCGGCTACCCTCTGGTGATCAAGCCGCCCGCGGGCGCCGGCGCCAAGGGCACCCATCGCATCAACGCGGACTCGGAGCTCGACCAGGCGCTGGCTCTCTACAACCCCCGGCCCGGCGCTGAGCTGCTCCTCGAAGAGTTCGTCTCCGGCGACGAGTACTCGTTCGACAGCATTGTCGTAGAGGGTCGGCCGCTCTGGCACTCGTTCTCGAGATATTTGCCCTCGCCGCTTCAGGTGCTCGAGAACGACTGGATCCAGTGGTGCGTACTGCTGCCGCGCGAAATCGCCGGGCCGCCGTTCGAGAAATTCCGGGAAACCGGCATTCGCGCGGTGCGGGCGCTCGGGCTCGAGACCGGCTTGAGCCACATGGAGTGGTTCGATCGCGGCGAGCGGGGCGTCGCGGTCTCCGAGGTCGGTGCCCGGCCGCCCGGAGCCCGGATCACGACGCTGCTCTCCTATGCCCACGATTTTGATTTCTATCGGGGCTGGGCGCGCCTCATGGTCTTTGGCGAGTTCGATCCACCGGAGCGTTCCTTCGCCGCCGGTGCCGCCTATCTGAGAGCGCAGAGGAGCGGGCCGGAACTTGCGGGCCGGCCGGGAAGGGTCGCTGCGATCCAGGGGCTCGACCGGGCACAAGCCGAGCTGGGCGAGCTGGTCGTCGAAGCTCGCCTTCCGGAGCCGGGCCAGCCGATCGGCGACAGCTACGAAGGCGAGGGCTATGTGATCCTGAGGCACCCCGACACCGAGGTGGTCGAAGCGGGGCTACGGCGGCTGATTTCGCTGGTGCGGGTCGAGGCGGACTAGCCGGCGAAGATCTGCAGATCGGTGCCGACGCGGTCGGCCATCTCCAGGGTCGCCGCGAGATCCGGATGGCGGACGATCAGGTTGCCGTCCGAGCGCAGCGTCTGTTTCCAGTCGCGGCGCTGGGCGCCGATCGGCAGGAGATCGATCTCGACGACATGGGGACCGAAGCGCTGGAGAAGCGAGTGCAGACCCTCGATGCGCTGAATCCGCCCTTGGCCGAGTGCGCGCTTGAAGATGACCGCAGCGTTGTAGCGCCGCTCGAGAGGCTGCGAGAGCCGGCCGTGGCAGACCGCCTCCGCCCAACCGGAAAAGACATCGAAATCGCTCGCGTAGTTCATGATGTCCACCGACCGTGCTCCCGGGGGTCGCGCGCCGATCTCTCCGAAGACGGCCTCGCCGTCGTGCTTGCGAAACCACTCCATGTGGGTGAACCCGGTGCGGTAGTCGAGTGCCTTGAGCACCTCTTTTCCCATGCCAAGGCCGCCCGCGAGCTCCGGAGCGTCGGGATTGCGCAGGGAAACGGTCTGCGGGCTGATCCACTCGTTCGAGCGGCCGAGCAGGGGGCTCGGCCGATACCAGGCGATGTTGTAGTAGAGGATCTTGCCGCCCGCGCAGATCGTGTCGAAGGTGTACTCCTCACCGTCAATGAACTCCTCGACGCTCACCTCCGGAACGTGACGGATTCGCGGCAGCACGTCTTCGAGACCTTTTTCGCCGTCGACGCGATAGGTGTCGGCGCTGCCCGCTCCGGCGATCGGCTTGACGATGAGCGGAAACCCGATGTGCTCGGCCGCCTGCCGGCACTCGGCCGCGGTCGTGGCGCGCGCGTGACGCGGGGTGCGTATGCCGTTGCGGTCCAGCACCCGTTTCATCTCCTCTTTGTCCCGGAAAGGCACGGTCTGCCCGAGGGTCATGCCGGGAAGACCGAGTTTCTCGCGCAGGCTGGCGGCCAGGAGCATGCCCGGTTCCCAAAGGCATTCGACGCGATCGATGCCAACCCGGTCGGCCAGGCCGCGCACCGTGGCGAGAATCGCGGGCTCGTCCCACAGCGATTCGACCCGCTCGTAGTAGGCAAGAGCGTTGCGCGCGGTGTCGGGCATCGCTTCGAGCGGCTGATCTCCGATGCCGATCACTCGCGCCCCGACCTCGGCCAGACCGCGGACGAAATGAGGCATCTCCGCGGGAAAGCCCGGCGAGAAGAACAGAACGTTCATGACACGCAAACGATCGAGGCGGACTATTCGCGAGATCGGCTGTAGGTCGCGCCGTCGATCGACCGGCGTTGGCTCAAATCTGCCTCGATGTCGGAAGCCCAGTCGCCGGCGGCAGCTCTGGGGCCGGCCTCGAGGGTCAACAGCTCGGCACCGAATCCGGATCCGTAGGAGAACGCCGCGATTCGCTGCCCGGCCGACAGGCCCTTGAGCGCGTTGGCCACCGAGATCCAGAGGCTCGCCGTATAGGCGTTGCCGCAAAGCCGGTTCCAGACCATGGTCGGATTCACCTTCTCGAGAAAGAAGCGCTCGATTCTTTCCGCATCCCACGAGAAGAATTCTCCGACTCGAACCACGGCCTTCTTGACCATCTTCGGAAAGGGAACGTGGAAACAGATCGCGGCCAGCTCCGAGAGCACCTGCTCGGGGTTTTTTGTTCCGACCAGCGCCTTGAAGCAATTCTCCGCCGCGCGGCGATAACAGTCCAGACTCAGGGGTCCGTCGACTCGGGGATAGCTCTCGCCGACGGGCCGCCAGAAATCAAATTGCGGCTCGCTCCACGGATAGGAGACGCTGTCGATCGTCGCCACCTCGGGCTCGTCGATCACCATGGCGACCGCGCCCGCGCCCTGGGTCGGCTCGCCGGGATCGCCGGGCTCGTAGAGCGCCTCGTCGGCGGCAATCACCAGGGCCGCCTGATCGCCGGCCGCTCCCGACATCCGCCACTCCGTCGCCTGGCGCACCGCCAGGGTGCCGCCGTAGCATGCGTGCTTGACCTCGTAGGAGCGCACGGCTCCGCTCAGACCGAGCTTGTCGGCCACCCAGGCGGAAAGCGGTCTGCTCATATCGAACGCGGTTTCGGTACCCACGGCGAGCATTCCGATCCGATCGCGATCGCCGCTCCAGCGATCGAGAGCGCGGCGTGCCGCCTCGGTGGCGAGCTCGACCACCCCGTACTCCGGGGTACACAGAGACATCGAGTCGCAGCCCAGCCCTAGACGGTATTTCTTCGGATCTTCCCCGCGAAGCGGTGCCAGCTCCTCGACCGACATGGCGAGTGGCGGAAGATTCAAGCCGATCGACGCGATTCCGGTCGGACGCATGGCGAGTGCCGTTGAAGTCATCTGGACCCCCTGTCGTGAGAGGTAAGTGGCGAAGGCTAGCACGAACGGGCTCGCGCGGCCCCGAGGACCCGCGGAACCGGGTGCGAGTTCGCCGATCGCCGGCCGATCGCTAGGACTTTTCGGTCGCGCCCAGCTCGAGCTGCAGGACGCCTTCGACCATGGACTCGTCCGAAGCCCCGTCTCCACCTTCGAAGGATCCCAGGTACATGTACCGGCCAAGCCCACGGAGATACCGAAAGCCGCTTTGGCGAAGCGAAGCCTGGCGAAGCTGTGCCAGCTTGGCATCCAGGTTGTCGATCATGTGCAAGGCGACTGCTTCGGCCGTGCGTGGCTCCACAGGCGAGCCGTACTCCAGCCGGCCCTGATGGGAGAGCACCAGATGCTCGAGATGGAGGCGCGATGCCTCCGGAAACTCCGGGATCTCGGAGCAGCGCTCCCGGAGGAGGTCGCGACCGATGGCGACGTGGCCAACGAGCTGGCCGACGTCGGTGTAGTCATTGGCGGGCATGGCTCCGATCTCGAGGAGTTTCCCCAGGTCGTGAAAGAGCACTCCGAGCAAAAGCAGATCGCGGTCGAGCTCGGGGTAATGCCCGGCCACCGCCGAGGCCAGTTCGGCCATCGAGACTACGTGCTCGAGCAAGCCGCCGCGATAGGCGTGGTGGATGGTCTTGGCCGCCGGATGCTCTTTCAACGCTTGGCCGTGGGTCGCCAGGGTCTCGCGCGCCAGCCGGGCGAGATGAGGCTCACCGAGCGTTTGGTACACGGACTCGAGGCGTCGCCAGAGGTCTTCCGGGTCCTCGGGGGTCGAGGGAATGAGCTTGGCTTCGTCGAAGCCCCGTTCACGGTCTTCGTCGCCCGCGCGGCGGCATTGATCCACGCTGAGCTGGACCTGATCCCTGAAACTTTTGACCAGTCCGCGAAACGCGACGAAGTCGTGGGCGTCGAAATCGGCGTCGATCGCAGGGCTGTCGGCCCAGATTTTCGCGAAGATCGTAGCGGTATTGTCGGTCAGCTCGAGGTCGACGTAGTCGCGAGCGTTGCGATCCTGGCGGCGCTCCTTGCGCGAAACCAGGGCGAAGCCGGCCACGGAGTCGCCCGGCAGCCATTCGGCGATAGGGATGTTTTGGCGCGTCGGCATGAGTCGAGGTCCGAAGATCTGCAACTATACGGCGTCTGGCAATGCCCTTGCACTCTCGCCTCAAGATGACACCAGGAAAGTCGGCCATCGAACGGGTCGCGAAGGCAACGGCAGCAGCCGGCGCGCTGGCATTTGGCATCTTGGCGGTGGTCGCGGTGGCGACGGCGGCCGGCACCGAGGACAGCCCCGTCCTCTGGCCGGAGCCGGAGCGCGCTTTCTTCAGCGACGGTCCCGCTCTTCTTTTGACCAGAGGCGAACGGGACGCTCTCGTCCAACGCGGCCCGGAGGCCAGGGCGGAGTGGATCACCACCTTTCTCGAGACCGATCCGGTTCCCGAAACGCCGGTCAATGAGCTAGTCGAGGCGATCGACAGGCGTAGAGAGCTGGCGTTCTCCGAGCTCAACAGTTTTCTCGACGAACGGGCCCGGACCCTGTTTCTGCACGGATCGCCAACGGAGCGTCGCCAGGTCGAATGCGGGCAGACCTTTCGGCCGATCGAGGTTTGGACGTATCCGGAGTCGGTGAGCCGCCATCGATTGCTCTTCTACAGGCGAGCTCCCGAAGCGCCGTTTCGGCTCTGGATCCCGCTGGATTCGAAACGATCTCTCTACAACGACGACATGGCCTACTGGCTTCAGCAGTTCGAGGAACTGCGGCGGTTTATCCGCGGAAAGCGGTTCGACATTCAAGCGTGTCCCGACGCGCTCTTTATCGACGAGGTCACCGGGGTTGAAGGCCTGCGGGGGTTCCAGAAGGGCCGTCCGTCCAACGAAGAGCTGCTCGATCTCTTGAACGCTCCCGGGGACCTCGCTTCCTGGGCCCGAACCGCCGCCGCTACGGTGCTTCCCGAGAGGCCGGCCGAACTTCCGATCAGCGCCGGCGAGCTGCTCTTTCCGGAGCGCCGGGGTCAGAGAATTGTCTCGAGAACGTTGCTCACGATTGCTCCCGACACTCCGCTCGGCCTCTTCGAGGAGGAGGACGGGACGAAGAAGTTCAGGCTGACGGTCGAGGGTGTGATCGAGCAGGAGGGGGCCCTGTTCGAGGAATACCGTATGCGTTTTCAATTGGCGCCGCCCGCCAAGGACGTGCCGATTGCACTGGCGGTGGACCGGGCACTGCGCCCGGACCGGGTCTACCTGCTCAGGTTCAAGGTCATCGACGAGGTGTCGGGCGCAGAGATGCGACTGGCCCGGGGCGTGCGTATGCCGTCCGAGGCCCGGCCCTTGCCGGTGATCCCGGTCCCCGACGGCGTGATCGTCGAGATGGAGGAAGAGCTCGCGCTCGGCCCGATCGCTGGCGCCGACAGTCTGCTGCTGGCGCCGCCGGATGGGCGCCTGGCGCTCGGAAGCTGGCGTGCCGACGTGCTGGTCTCCGGGACGAGGATCGTGGAGGTGGTTTTTTCGGTGGACGGCCGGCCGCAGATGCGGCGCAAGCAACCTCCATTCACGGCAGACTTGCGGTTATCGGAGTTTCCCACCGAGCAGGTCGTGCGGGCCGAGGGTTTCGACGCCGAGGGAGCTCTGGTGGCCTACGACGAGGTGGTGCTGAATCAGCCGCGGGGCTCGTTTTCGGTGCGCATCACCTCGCCGGGCAAGGATGAGAAGGTCACGGGCAGAGTGCCGGTGCGCGCCGAGGTGGTGATTCCCGAGGAGCGTCGGATCGAGAAAGTCGATTTCTTGCTCAACGACGAGCTGTTGACGTCGCTCTCGGATGATCCGTGGCAGGCGATGCTCGACGTGCCGGCCGAGTCGGAGGTGGAGACGGCGTATGTAACCGTCGTTGCGACGCTCGACGACGGCAGTCGGGCCGAGGCGGTGCGTTTCGTCAATTCACCGCAGTTCGTCGAGAATCTGGAAGTCAATCTGGTCGAGATGCTGGCCACTGTTCTGGACAAGAACAACCGGCCGGTGCCCGGTCTCGGACAAGAGGACTTCTCCGTGCTCGAGGACGGTCGCGCCCAGTTGATCGACCGTTTCGAGAGGGTGGAGGATTTGCCCCTCTCGATCGGCATCACGATCGATACCTCGGGTTCCATGGCGACGGCGCTGCCCGAGGCGCAGAAGGCCGCAGTGGGCTTTTTGCGAAGCGTGATGTCGCCGAGAGATCGCGCGTTTGTCGTCAGCTTCGCGCGCGAGGCGGCACTTCTGGTGCCGCCCACCGATGATCTACGGGCGATCGAGGCCTCGCTCGAGGATCTGCAGTCGATCGGCTGGACTGCCCTGCATGACGCGGTGGTCACGAGTCTTTACTACTTCCGCGGCTTTCGTGGGCAAAGGGCCCTGATCCTGCTCTCGGATGGCGACGACTCGGCGAGCCACTACGCTTTCCGGGAAGCGCTCGAGTACGCGCGGCGAAGCGGCGTCGTGATCTACACGGTCGGGCTCGACGTGGGGTCGCTGAAGTCGGGTATTCGAGGCAAGCTCAACCAGCTCGCGAACGAGACCGGGGGCCGCAGCTTCTACATCAGGCAGGCCGAAGAGCTCGAGGCCGTCTACAAGGAGATCGAGGAAGAGCTTCGCAGCCAGTACTTTCTGGCGTACAGCTCCGACAACGCCGGTACCGACGATGCGTTTCGAACCATCGAGCTGGTGGTTCAGGAGGGGCGGTTGAGGGCGAGATCGCTTCGCGGGTACTATCCCAAATAATGTCGAAGTCATATCGTCTCGGCGCGGTTGTCCTGCTTGCGGCTTTCGGCGTGGCGTCCTCGTTGCCGGCCCTGGCGCCGGGCGTGGATTTCACGTTCGAGCGCGCGTACGGCACCTACGAGGACCTCGACGTCGAAGCTCTCCCGGTCAAAAGCGGCGCTCTCGACGTGGTGCTGTCGTCACCGGACAATACCGTCACTCTCGAAGCCGGATCCCTGCATCTGGAGCCCGCCGAGGACGGGTTGCACAAAGTGCTCCTGGACGTGACCTTCTCCGGCGAGGGGCAGCTCATCACCGTGGTCAAGCTCGGCGCACTGCCGGCGCGTTTCGAGGACGACGTGCGGTTTCCGCGCCAGCAGCGCTCGGTCGTGGGATGGGTGTCGATCGAGGCAGTCGAAGACGGCTATCGGGTGGTGACCCGAGAGCTACCTGAGGTGGTGCAGATCGAGCTCGAAAGCGCCCTGGCCGGCGATCTGGTGGGCTTCTGCCGGAAGATGTCGCTGTTTACCGCCGGCGACGCGGGGTGCGACAGCTTGGAGGGCCTGCTCTCTAATCCCAAGCTGCCCTTGCCGAAACCCGGTTCCGAGTTCCTGGTGCGGGGCTCGGCTCTGACCGAAACCGAGCGGCAGCGGTTGGATCTCTATCTCGAAGGCGCGCGGCTCATGAGCGCGCTCACTCCGTAGAGGTCAAGCCCTTACGGGTCGCCGAATCGACGATCTCCTGGTTGTTGGGTATCTGAAAGAGGTAGCGCTGGCGAAGGTCCTGGCTGAGGTTGGCTGCCTTCTTCATCACGGACTGGTAAGCGCGCGCCAGAAAGGAGGCCGGGTTGCCGACCTTGAACCCGTTTTCGGATAGCCACTCCAGACCGCGGTAGATCCGGAAGTCCAGGATCTCGGCCTGGTCTGGCGGCGGCAGTTTCTTGAGGCTGTTCTTGAGCTCGGCGGTGAAGTTGCGAACCGCGTCGGCGTCCTCCTGAGCCACGCTCACTTCGATCAAGTAGGCCAGAACGAAGCTCGCGTCCCGCGCTTTCTTCAACTTGCGAAATCGCTCGAGCGACTCTTCGAACCGACGCCGCGCGTCGGAATGGCGTCGTTGCCGCAGATGGATCAGACCCATCGTCTTCTCGGTCTCGGCGAGTTGTTCCTCGGCGGACGACATGGTGAGCTGAAAGCGCGCCTTTCGCGCCTCTTCGAGGGCGGCGTCGAGCTGGCCCAAATCGGCGTAGTTCATGGCCACCGCGAGGCGGGCGATTGCCTCGCCCGCGGAGTCGTCTCGGTTCTCACGAAGCTCGAGAGCGCGGCGAGCGGGCTTGGTCGCCGCATTGAAATCGCCGATCCGGGTGTAGGCGCGGGCCAGTCCTAGCAGGGCAAACGCGTCGTCGCCTCCCTTTTTGTGTTTCCGGAAAAGCTCGAGTGACCGGCGGTAGTAGTCGAGCGACTGGGGGTAGTGACCCTGAGCGGTCGCGACCGCGCCGAGCGCCGACAGTGAAGTGCCGGCGGCGCGAAACAGTCTGTGCTCGTTGCGCTGTTCGAAAGCTGCGAGGTGATAGGCGTGCGCTGATTCGAGGTCGCCCAGGTGAAGCGCGACGTTGCCCAGAAAGAAACGGCAGGTCGCCGAGATGGCGGAGGTCTCGCCGTCTTCGAGCGCCTTGAGCAGATTGGAGAAGAGCAGCTCGGCTTCGTCGAAGCGGTTCTGACGCAGAAACAGCCGACCGAGCTGGACCAGCAAGAGAGCTTTGTGGCGGGCTTCGAGTCCGCCTGCCGCTCGCAGCGCGAACTGGATCGTGCTCTCCGCCTCTTGAAAGCGGCCGGCCTCTTGATCGTGGTCTGCCTTGATGCTCGCCAGGCCCAAGAGACGCTGCGGCTGGCTCGCGCTGAGCTCGACGCCGCGTGCGAGATCGACCTCGTGGGTGCTGAGCCTGCCCAGGCGGCGGGCAATGGGCAACATGCGCCAGAGGAGCTCGAGCTCGACCGAGTCTGTGGTGCCGTCGTTCTCGTCGAGGTTCTCGGAGTCGGCTGTCTGCGCGCGCTCGCGCAACGAGGCGAGCTCGCGCACCAGAGCGTCGAGGAGCTCTTCGGCCGGGATGTCCTTGACGTACTTGGTTTTGAAGAGTTTGAGCAAGGGCTCGATCGCCTCGGGCATTCCGGCGAGCAGCCGGTAGGAAAGCCAGTGGCTCTCGCCGCCCGCGCCACCGAAGGAGAGAAGCTCTCCCAGAGCCTGGCGGGCTTCGGTCGCCCGCTCCTGGGGAAGGCTGTGCGAGAGGGCTCGTTGATTGACCGGAGAGATGATCCTTACGGCCCGCCCCCAGGCCGAAGGCACGGTGTCCAGGATCCGGGCCTCGATGAAAGGCTCTTCCCATCCGGGCTCGACCGTGAGACCCAGGATGGAAGCCGCCGATGCCAGCTCCGAGGGCGGCACCGGATGCTGGGTGGCAGCGAGTAGCCGGAGAGGGAATGGCTCGCCAAGCCTCGAGACTTCGGCCTCGACGTGGCGCACGAGTCGTGATGAGGGTTGATACTCGATGTCCTCATCGCCGCCGAAAAAGAAGCTGCCGTAGATCCGCCTCAGGTGTCGCTCGTGAACCAGGGCGAAAAGCCCTTCTTCGAAGGCGAACGGGTAGCCTAGGGTCGCGGCGAGAAAACGTCGCTTGATGGCCTCCGGGAGCGAGAGACCTGCGATCAAGTTGGTGGCGAGCTGCTCCATTTCGGGGTCTTCGAGAGGCGGGACGTCGAGAATCGGAAACGGCTCGAGGGACTCGGGCCAGGGACTACCGTTGCGACCGATGAGCACAAAGCGGAAAACCGTCAGATCCACCGTTTCGAGGAGGTGCTTCACGAAGGAGAAATCATGTGGGCTGATCTGATGGAAGTCGTCGATCACGATCCAGATCGCCTGGTTCGCGGTGCGTGCCAGGTAGCCGAGCGCCGCCGTAGCGCGCTCGTTGAGCAAGCGGATCTCGGCTTCGGTTCGTCGTCCGCCGCGCTTGTCGAGGGCCTCCCGGATCAGCTTGGCGTCGGTCTCGGTTTCGAGCCGAGGGTGGAGCGGGTCGGTTGTCTGAAGGTCGGAAGGCGTCAAGAGCTGGGTGAGGATCTGCTCGCTCAGAATCGGCGCCTCGATCCGAGGTGGACGGGCTCGGAGCCAGAGTCGAAGCCCGTGCCGGCGGGCGATCGCCTGCCAAGCGAGCCGCGTCTTGCCGCAGCCGAGGGGACCTGAGACCCGGGTCACGGTTTCGTCAAGGAGCGCCGAGAGGCTGTCGGCGAGCGGCTCTCTCTCGACCCAGTGGGTCTTTTGCCCGAGAACCTCGGAATTGCGCCAGGGCAGATGGTCGTATTGAGGGCCGTCGAACCGCACCAGAGGCAGCGCCTTGCCGGACAGACCCTGGTAGGACCCGCCCGGCGTCAATGCGGGGATGTACTCGAGCATCTTCGCCGACCGGCCGGTCAAATAGATGCCCGGATCGACCTGGGGCTTTTCGTTGCTCAAGTCGCTGTCCAGGTCGTCGTCTTCGAGGTCGGCGGTTCCGGCGCGCAAACGGACAACGCCCGGGTAGATGACCGCGAGCGGAGTGGGACCGTCAGCGCGGCTGCCCGCGTCGTTTCGCGTCTCGATCTCGAGGTGCCGCGCCCAGTCGGTGGCGGCGTCGAAGATCGCGGGGTCACCGCCCCAGGGCACCACCGCGAAGGCGCCCCGACCCACCGGGTAGATCCCCGGAGGCCTGTCGTGCGCGCTTTCGAGCTCTTGATTCGGTGCTCGGACCTTGCCCTTGGCATCCAGCCACCAGAGCCGCAGCACGGCGCAGGGCAGGCGGGACTCGAGCTGCGCGGGTGGCGTCATCGGCGGGTTGGAGCACAGCTGTCGTGACCGCGCCCAACGGTGGATTTTACGGGACTTCCGGGTAGAATGCAGGCGGCGCCGCCGTCCCGGGGGTCGCCCCACCGACTCTAATCCAGCCTACCAGGACCCTGAGGGGGACTTCCGATGTCACGAAGACGACTGATGAATCGACTCACCTACTTCACGATCGAAGACGAAAGCATGTTGGCTGAGGCCTTTGCCGAGTTCGACGAGGACATTCTTGCGGTGACCTACAAGGTCGACGGGACCGAAGACGTTTTCGTTACCACCGCCGAGACGCGAGAAGCCATGGACCGCAACGATGTGCCGTACAACCTCTTGGCGGAGGAGGATTCGAGCAAGATCGCGATCTATCACACCTTGCTCTCCAAGGAAGAGTTGGGCGACTACGAGGACGCGATCCGAGCCCTGGCGCTGGCCTACCAAGGAGTGGCGATCGCCTGCATCGGAGTCAACGGCGAGACCGATCTCGGTTTCGACTTGAGCGATGGCGCCAAGGGCTACACTTATTTTACGGCGCCGGCGGGGCACACGTTCATTTGGCGAGTTTTCAAGACTCGTGACGACGCCATGGATTTCTTGAGCAAGTTGAGCCTCAACGATAAGACCGTGGTGGCCTGGGTCAAGGCGATTCCACTGGGTTCGTCGGCCGAGTTGACCAGCTATCACTAGAGCGAGTTCCACGTTGCCGGTGCCTCGATGGAAGTAGAGCTGCGATCGGCGGCCGGCGGTCTCGGGTCCGGAGAGCTGGGCTGAAGCTGCCGTTCGAAGAGAAGACCTACCGGGTTTCCGAGTTCGCCTCGGAAGTGCGAGACGCGCTTCGCTCGCGGCTGCCTTCCGCGTGGTTGAGCGGCGAGGTGCAGCGGCTGCGCCGCAGCGGCCGCGGGCATCTTTACTTCGAGCTGGTGGAGAAGGGGTCGGGCGACGACATCGTCGCCAAGCTCGAGGCGGTCGTGTGGCGCAGCGACCTCGAGCAGATCGAAAGGGAACTAGGGCGCCAGGAACAGACCCTCGCCGACGGCGTCGAAATTCGTTGCCGTGCGCAGGTTGATTTCTACCCTCCCTTTGGCCGCCTTCAGCTGGTTGTCCGCAGAGTGGATCCGGATTTCACGCTGGGACTGATCAGCCGCCGCCGCCGAGAGACGCTCAAGCAGCTCGCCGCCGCGGGCCTGCTGGATCTGAACAAGACGCTCGAGCTGAGTCAGGTCCCATTGCGGGTCGGGCTCGTGACCTCCTTCGACAGCGCTGCCTACCACGATTTCGTGAGCACTCTTCGCAAGAGCGGCTTCGGCTTCGAGGTCGAGCTTTTCCATTCGGCGGTGCAGGGTCAGAGCGCCGAGCGCGAGCTCGAGGCCGCGCTTGCGCGCGCAAGCGCGGTGCCTCTTGATTGTCTGGTTGTGGTCCGGGGGGGTGGCTCGCGAACCGATCTGGCGGTGTTCGACAGCAGGCGGCTCGCCGAGATTCTGGCCCGCTTTCGGGTTCCGGTCATCACCGGCCTCGGCCATGAGATCGACGAAGCAGTCGCGGATCTCGTGGCTCACACCCGAACCAAGACTCCGACCGAAGCCGGAGAGTTCCTGGTGCGGCAGATGCAGGACGCCGAGGCCCGCGTTGCGCGGATCGGCGATCGGGTTCTGGCGAGCGCGCAGGGTCGGCTGGCGGCATCGAGGGGGATCCTCGGGACGCTCGGCCGTGAACTGGGTCTGGTCCGCTTTCGGGTGAGCGCCGCCGGCACGAGGCTGGGCTCTCTGGGCGAGAGGCTCGCCGCGAGCGCCGGCGGACGTCTCGAGTCGGCTGACGGTCGGCTTGGTGCGCGAGCTTCCCAGTTTCGCGCCCTGGCCATGGTTCGGGTGCGTGAGGCGGCGGGTCGGATCGAACAGCTGGTGGTTCGCGCCGCGAGATCGTCGAGCGTCGACCTGCGAAGGCAGGCAAAGCATCTGAGCGGCCTCGAACGGCTGTGCAGGCAGCTTTCACCCGAGCGCACCCTCCGACGCGGTTTCTCGATCACGCGCACCGAAGAGGGTAAGGTATTGCGATCCTCGGCACGGGCCGTTGCCGGAAGCCGGCTCACGACGGAGCTCGCCGAGGGAGTTGTCCGGAGTCGAGTGGAGCGCTGATGAAAGATGAAGCCAAGAACGAGTCCGAGCTGAGCTTCGGGGACGCCCTTGCCCAGCTCGAAGAGATCCTGGAGCGGATCGAAGCCGAGGAGACCGACATCGATGAGCTTGCCGGACAGCTCAAGCGGGCCGCGGGCCTGCTCGATCTTTGCCGGGTCAAGATCCACAAAGCCGAAACCGAGGTCAAGCAGATCGTCGCCGACCTCGAGAAGGACGATGCACCCGCTCCCGAGGAGGAGGGCGGCTAGGTGTTGTCCAGGCAGACCAGCGGATCCGTCGTCTGCCCGTCGTGCGCGCGTCTGGTCGGCGTGCGTGAGGAGGTCTGCCCGCACTGCGGACGAAGCAACCCCGGGATGTGGGGCTTTGCAGGAGTCCTGCGCAAGCTTGATCTCGAGGAGAGCTCGACCCAGCTGATCGTTTGGGGCTGTGTTGGGCTGTACGTGCTGAGTCTCGCTCTCCAGCCTGCGGCGATCTCGTTAGGCGGCGGCCTCTTTGGGCTGCTGTCGCCGGGGCGCGAGGCGCTGGTGCGGTTGGGGGCGAGCGGTGCGCTTCCGGTCGTTGCCGCCGGTCGGTGGTGGACGGTTCTGACCGCCGGCTGGCTGCACGGCGGGCTGCTCCACATCTTCTTCAACCTGATGTGGGTGCGCCAGCTCGGCCCGGCGACGACCCACCTCTACGGGCCGGGCCGGATGCTCCTCATCTACTTGATCTCGTCTGTGGTCGGCTTTTTGGCGAGTTCCCTGGGTGGCGCCTATCTGTACCCGTTGTCTTTTTTGATGGGAGGCTCGCCCTACGCCATCAGCGTCGGCGCGTCGGCTGCGGTTTTCGGACTCCTCGGCGCGATGGTCTACGCCGGCCGCCGCGGAGTCGGCAGTCACCTGGGCCGTCAGGCGTGGGGCTACGCCGTGGCACTCTTCATCTTCGGCCTGATCGTTCCGGGCGTGGACAACTGGGCCCACCTCGGAGGGTTCGTGGGCGGCTACATCCTCGGACGGATCCTGGATCCGGTGCGGCCCGAGAAACTCGACCACACGGTCGGGGCGGCCGCGCTGCTCCTGGCCACGTTGGCCGCGATCGCTCTGTCTCTTGCCGTCGGCATACGCTAGAAGCCTGCATTTGCCGGGGCGGATCTGCTCTGCTCTGGCCCGCCATGCGGCCGAAAGCTGGCCGGAGGAGTGCTGCGGGGTTCTGGTCGGATCCGAGACCCGACCCGGCAGGACCGATGTGAAGATCGCGCTGCCCGGCGACAACCTGAGCCCGGAGCCGACGCGGAGGTTCGTCGTCTCTCCGGCCTCGATTCTCGAAGCCCAGCGGCATGCCCGGGCGCAGGAGCTCGCGGTGGTGGGCTACTATCATTCGCATCCGGGCGGCTCCGGTCGTCCGAGCGATCTCGATCGGCGGGACGCCTGGCCGGATACGAGTTATGTCATTCTGGGCCTCGATGGAACCGAGGTGGCATCGGCCCGGAGCTGGCGGCTCGACGGTTCGGTTTTCGTCGAAGAGGTCGTTGTGACCGATTCAGACCCCTGATGACGACAGCAGCTCAAGAACTCCTGACCCACGCGGAGATCCGGCGCTACGGTCGGCATCTCATCCTCCCCGAGGTGGGCACCTCCGGCCAGGAAAAGCTCAAGCAATCGCGGGTGCTGCTGATTGGAGCCGGTGGATTGGGCTCGCCCGCCGCGCTCTATCTCGCGGCCGCCGGCGTTGGCACGATCGGTCTCGCCGAGTTCGACACCGTCGACGAAACCAATCTGCAGCGCCAGATCCTGTACTCGAGCGGTGATGTCGGCCGATCCAAGATTTCAGCCGCCGTCGAGCGGCTGCGAGACATCAATCCCCACGTCGCGATCGAGCCCCACGAGCTGCGCGTCGACGTATCCAACGCCCTCGATCTGATCTCGGGCTTCGATCTGGTGGTCGATGGCAGCGACAACTTCTCGACGCGCTATCTGATCAACGACGCGTGTGTCCTAGCCGGCAAGCCCGACGTCTTCGGCTCCATCTTCCGCTTCGAAGGGCAGGTCTCGGTCTTTTGCACTCCGGACGGTCCCTGTTACCGGTGTCTGTTTCCGGAGCCGCCACCTCCGGGCTCCGTGCCGTCGTGCGCCGAGGCCGGCGTCCTCGGCGTGCTGCCCGGCATCATCGGTTCCCTCCAGGCCAACGAAGCCCTGAAGCTTCTGCTCGGTCGGGGAGAACCGCTCATCGGGCGCCTTCTTCTCTTCGACGCGCTGGCCTGCGGCTTTCGCGAGTTGACCCTGCCCAGGGACGTCGGATGCTCGGTCTGCGGCGACCATCCGACGCGAACGCGTCTCGAGCAGTACGACGAAGCTTGCGCGGCGCCCGAGGCCGAGGCGGGGCCGACCGGGAGCGCTCTGGCAGGCGGCATCGACATCGGTCCGAAGGAGCTCGAGAAATGGCTCCGCAAGGGAGCCGAAGTGAAGCTCATCGACGTGCGTACGCCGGTGGAGGTCCAGATCTGCCGCCTGGAGCCGGCGTCCTGGATTCCGATGAGCGAGATCGGCGCCAGATGGGAGGAGCTCGATCCCGGTGAGCGTCTGGTCGTCTACTGCCACCACGGGACACGATCGGCTCAGGTCGTCCGTTTCCTGCGCTCGCAGGGTCTTTCTGACGTGTGGAATCTGGCCGGCGGCATCGATCGATGGAGCCTGGAGATCGATCCGAGACTGCCCCGGTACTAGGCTCGGCGCCTCGACGTGCGACGAGACCTCTTCGGCCCCCTCTTCCTGATCGTGTTGATCGTGATGGCGGCCGGCCTGGCCGGGGTGACCCGCTTTCCCGACGCGGCCTGGGTTCAAGCGGTTTCGCGCGCCGCGGTGTTCGGCCCCTGGATCGCTCGGCTGGCCGAGCTCTACCGGCGGCCGGCCAAGGAGAGCCTGGCGCCTGAAGACCCCGGCGATGAGGCGGGCGGTCCGGAGATCGTCTATCGGTTGGATCTCGAGCGGTTCGAAGCCAGGCCCCAGGTCTGGGTACCCGAGGGCACGGGGCTCTTTGCGGAGCCCGGGCAAGCCTCGTCGCGTCTGGCTACGCTCCGCGCGACCGCCAATCTGAATGTCTTCGACCGGCAGGGCGACTGGTACATGGTTCGCTACGAAGAGGAGAAGGGCTGGGTTCGCCTTGCGGATCTCGTGGAGTCGACGACCCCTCCCCTCGGCAGCGCGCCGGAGCCACCGTTACCGCTGCCGGCGCGACCACCGGATCCAGAGGTTTTGGCATCGGCGAGGGCTCTTCTGGGAGAGCCCTCGGAGGTCGACTCGCTGGGTCCCTACCGTTTGTACACCGACGTTCGGGATCGCGCTTTACTGTCGAACCTTGCCGGGCTTGCCGACCAACTCGAGCCGGCGTATAGCGAACGCTACGGCCTCGAACCGCTGCCCGGTGCGGCTGAGGCGGTGGTCTTGTTCGAGTCGCCCGAGAGCTATCAGCGCTTCCGACATGCCGATCCCGAGACCCGCGCGGTGCGAGTGCCCGGCTTGGTTCGCCGTGGCGTGGTCGCCACCTATGCGGGCGATCGCAGCTACGGTGAGATCGCCGCCACCGTGGTTCACGAGCTCACCCATCTGCTCAATCGGCGCGCTCTCGGGCCGGCATTGCCGCCATGGCTCGACGAGGGGCTGGCCGACGACCTGGGACAATCCCGCATCGAAGGCCGGCGGCTGACGCCGGGGAGGCTCGGGGGTTCCTTTCGGCGAAGCGGTAACCGGATCGACTACGGGGGCGGCCGGGCGGCCGCGATCGAGCTTCAAAGGGCTCTCAGTGCCGACTCCCTGCCGACGATCGAAGAGCTGGTGCGGCTCGACTGGGCCGAGTTTCGAACCGCCGAAGGGCGGGCTTTGCGCTACGGTCAGTCGTCGTTTTTTGTTCGCTGGCTGCTCGACGCTGCCGATCCCGAACTGGCTTCCGGCTTTCGCGCGTTTCTCAGAGACGTCTCCGAGGGCCGTGCGCTCACTCCCGAGGCGCTCGGCGAGCGCCTCGACCGGCCCTGGAGCTTGCTCGATCGCCGGTTGGCGTCGTTCGTGAAGCTTCAGGCCATCGACGAGGGCGCGCCGTCGGGCGAGAGCGGCTCTTCTTCGCGCCAGGCCATCGATCCGTCGTCGTAATGCTCGAGCTTCCAGATCGGCGTTTCCCGCTTGAGCCGCTCCAGGGCTCGAGCGCAGGCCTCGAAAGCCTCGCGCCGGTGGGGCGCACGCGCGGCGATGGCGACGCTCAACTCGCCGGTCGGCACGTCGCCCAGGCGGTGGACGATCTTGAGCCGGGCGCCGGACAGCGACAGATCCCGGCAGATCGTCCGGAGCCGGGCCTCGGCCATGGCCTCATAGCCCTCGTAGGTGATCTTGGTCACGCCGCGCCCGTGGCTGGTCTCGCGGACCCGGCCGAGGAAGAGGACCTCCGCTCCGCAGGCGGCATCGCCCACGGAAAGCTCGGCGGGATCGATCGGACGCGACACGAGCTCGACGACGGGGTCGGCCTCGCCACCCGAGACCGGCGGTAGCAGGGCCACTTCGGCGGAGTCCCGTAGAGTTCGATCGGTGGTTACGAGTTGTCCGTCGATGGCGACGGCGAGCCGCGCTCTGATCGGCGCAAGACCCGGGGCGCGCTGCTCGAGCCGGTCGAGAAGGTCACGCACCGAGGCGGGCTCGTCCAGCTCGATTTCGAGTTGGCGGCAACCCAGGGCTTCGGCCGCGGAGGCGAAGGCGAGGATCCGAATCTTCACGACCGGAATGCTAGCAGCCGGCGGGCGTGGCAAGCGGCACTGATAGTGTTGCGCCGCTGGGAGAGCCGCGAGAATGATCGGAAGCCGTCTGACCAGAGATGCCGTCTACGACAAGCGCGATCGCTTCTGGCGACGGCGCCTGGCGGCTCTTGGCGAGCAGGAAGACACCCTGCGACGAGGCGGCGGCGAAAAGCGGCTCGCCCGGCAGGCGGCCAAGGGCAAACTCAGTGCGCGCGAGCGAATCTCCACGCTTTGCGACCCCGGCTCCGCTTTTCTCGAGCTGGGACTGTGGGTGGCGCACGGCTTCTATCAGGAGCACGGCGGCGCGCCGGCGGCGGGGGTCGTGGTCGGCATCGGCACCGTGGCCGGTCATGAAGCGGTCATCGTCGCCAACGACGCGACCGTCAAGGCGGGAGCCTGGTTCCCGCTCACCTGCAAGAAGGTCCTGAGGGCGCAGGAGATCGCTCTCGAGAACCGCCTGCCGATCGTCTATCTGGTGGACTCGGCGGGCGTCTTTCTGCCAATGCAGGACGAGATCTTTCCCGACAAGGAGCACTTCGGCCGGGCCTTCTACAACAACGCCAGGCTCTCGGCGGCCGGCGTCTTTCAGATGGCCGCGATCATGGGGCCGTGCGTCGCCGGCGGCGCGTATTTGCCGATCATGAGCGATGAGTCGCACATCGTCGAAGGCACCGGATCGATCTTCCTAGCGGGCTCGCACCTGGTCAGAGCCGCGATCGGTGAGCAGATCGACAATCAGGCGCTCGGTGGCGCCTTGATCCAATGCGATGTGTCCGGAGTGGTCGATCACCGGCATCCCGATGACAAGAGTTGTCTGGCCGCCATGCGACGTCAGTTCGCCCAACTCGCGACTCCGGAGCGGGCCCGCTTCGCCCGCAGGAGGGCGACCGCGCCCGCGCACGCGCCGGAGGAGATTCTCGGTGTCATGCCGGTCGATCGCACACGTCCCTATGAGGCCAGGGAGATTCTGGCTCGCCTGCTCGACGGCAGCGAGTTCGACGAGTTCAAGGCGAACTACGGCAAGACCCTGGTGTGCGGAACGGGCTGGATCGACGGCTGGGCGGTCGGCATCGTCGCCAACCAGCGCTCGATCGTGTCGCGCAAGACCGGCGGCGAGCACGGCGACAAGGAGTTGCAGATCGGCGGAGTCATCTATTCCGACTCCGCCGACAAGGGCGCCCGGTTTGTCGAGCTCTGCAATCAAAAAGGCATTCCGCTGGTCTTTCTCCAGGATGTGACCGGTTTCATGGTCGGCGGCCGGGCGGAGCGCGGCGGCATCATCAAGGACGGAGCCAAGATGGTCAACGCCGTGGCCAATTCGGTGGTTCCCAAGATCACCGTGTTCATCGGCAACTCCTACGGGGCGGGAAACTACGCGATGTGCGGCAAGGCCTACGGCGCCAGGTTCGTCTACGCGTGGCCTTCGGCGGCGATTGCGGTCATGGGCGGTGAGCAGGCGTCGCAGACCCTGGCCTCGATCCAACTCAAGAACGGCGGAGACTCGGTCAGCGATGAAGAGAAGCAGCAGTTGTTGGACCGGATCCGGAAACGCTACAGCGACGCCCTGGACCCACGATACGCAGCCGCCCGGCTTTGGGTGGACGCGATCATCGACCCGACCGAGACCCGGACGGTGGTTTCGCGCTCGCTGTCGGTGGCGGCGCACAATCCCGAGATGCCGGAGTTCAGGACCGGCGTGCTGCAGACTTAGTTTCGACCCACCGTCGTCCGGTATCATGGTGACGGGATTTTGAATTGATGCCGGAGGTCAAGATCTGCGACGTTTCGCTTCGCGACGGCATGCAGATCATGAATCGGCACGCGGTGATTCCCCTCGAATCTCGCCTGCAGCTGGTCGAGGCGCTGGTCAGGGCGGGAGTTCCCTATATCGAGGTCGGTTCGTTCGTGAACCCGAAGGTCGTGCCCGCGATGGCGGACACCGCGGAGTTGTTGCGCGCGATGCCGGCCTACGACGGCCAGGTCGCCGCACTGGTGCCCAAGCTCGAGTACTACGAGCTTCTGCGCAGGGCGGAGCGGGTCAACACGGTGGCTCTCTTCGTGGCGGCGTCGGAGGCCTACTCAGAGGCGAATACCCGGATGAGCGTCAGCGAGGCGTTGGACGCGGCCGAAGAAATCGCGCGCGCGGCGGCGCGAGACGGATATCGGTTGCGCGGATATCTCTCCTACGCGTTTCGCGACAAGAGTCAGCCGGGAGACGAGACGCCGGTGGAGTTGACCGAGTCGATCTGCCGGAGGCTTGTAGACATGGGGTGCGACGCGGTCGCGCTTTCGGACACCGATGGGCTGGCCACGCCGAAGGACATCGAACGGGTGCTCGGTTTCGTCGGAGATCGTCTCGGATTCGAACATCTCGGCGTCCACCTTCACGACCGGCGCGGCTTAGGCGTTACCAACGCCTACGTCGCCTACAAGGCGGGTGTTCGCATCTTTGACGCTTCGATCGGAGGCATAGGCGGCGCGATCACAGTCCGCCATTCGGTCGGCAACATCGCGACCGAGGAACTGGTCAGCATGTTCGAGAGCCTGGAGGTGGCAACCGGAATCGACGTCGGGCCGCTGGTGGAGGCCGGTTGCCGCGTCTCGCAGCTGGCCGACTTCGTTGGCGATCCGCCCCCGCCGAGCAAGATCATCTTGGACGAGCTGGCCATTCGCCGGGCCGAGATCGAGGCCTCCGAGGGACCGGAGGCCGACCTGGGCTTGAAGCAGCTGCTGCATTCGCTGGTCGGCCTGATCCCGCGAGGTGGGATGGAAGATGACCTGTCGGTGGGCGAGAGGATCGAGGAAGCAAGAGAGCAAGTCAGTCTGTTTCTGCACGCGCCAACGAATCGGGCCGCGGTTCTCTTCAGTCTCTTTTCCATGCTTCTCGCGACCGGCGTGGCGGCGCTCTTCGTTCGGGTGCTGCCGATCGCCTGGGTGGCTCGCGTCGAGGTCATTGTCATTACTTTGTTCAGTCTCGGCATGGTCATGCTGCTCGGAATCCTGCTGACGATGATCCAGGTATCGGGCGGTGTTCGGTTGCCGCGAGATCTCAATGAGCGCGAGCGTGAGATCTTGCGCGAAGCGCTTAGCGGCGTGGCCGAAGAACTGACCGCGCAAACCGGGTTCTCTCGGCATTACGAGGTGTAAGGGAGAAAGCGATGCGTGTACCGCTTCTCGGTGAAGAGCCTGACATCCGATTTCATGAGAACGCCCGGGACCTGGCGGTGCAGTACATGCGCCGTTACGGGGAGCGCGTCATCCGGGATGCGGTTGCCGCGGCGCGGGCTCGGGAGCACCCGATCGTTCTGAAGCAAGACGTGCAGTACGCGGCCCAGCGTCTGCGCGCGAGCGGCCGCAACCGGCGCAACGTGTTTCTGCAGTTCATCGGAGCCGGTCTGCTGGGCGTCTTCGTCCAGGGATTCACCGCCGAGATGCTCGGAGGCAGCCCCAATCCTTGGACCGCGGTCGTCTACGTGGTCATCGGTTTCGTCGGTATCTTCAGCGTGTTCTGGTCTCTGATCCGCTAGGGAGAAGCTGCTGGCGAAGCTCAACGAAACTCATGAAGGAGACCTGCTTCGGCTCGAGCTGGACGACCCGGAGAGGGCGAATGCGCTCTCACCGGAGCTGATCGGCGCGCTCACCGAAGCGTACGGTCGTGACCTGCGGTCCGACGGCATACGCGCGGTGCTCCTGACCGGAGCGGGAAAGCACTTCTCGGCCGGCGCGGATCTGGATCATCTGCGATCGTTGCGCGACGCCGGACCGGAGGAGAATCTGGCCGATTCGCGGGCGATGAAAGAGCTTTTCGAGACCGTCCTGGGTCAGCCTGCGCTTACCATCGCGGCGGTGCAGGGCGCGTGCGTGGCGGGTGGCTGCGGCTTGGCCACCGCCCACGACTTCGTCGTCGCCGCCGACAACGCGCGCTTCATGTACAGCGAGGTCCGGATCGGCTTCGTCGCGGCGCTGGTCGCGACCTTCCTTCCGCTTCGACTCAAAGGATCGGACATCCGCGAAGTCTTGATCAACCCGGACTTCGTGTCGGCCTCGAGGGCCCTCGAGCTGGGTTTGGTCAACCGGGTCGTCGAGGCCGGGCGTCTGGCAGAGCAAGCCGAGGCTCTGGCGGTCGAGATTCTGGAGAGAGCGAGCTCCGAGTCGATCGCGCGCACCAAGGCGCTTCTCCTCGAGATCCTCGGGATGCCGCTCACCGAGGCTCTGGAGACCGCCGCGCGAGCCAACGCCGCCGCTCGAGGCACCGCGGACTGTCGACGCGGAGTCGCGACGTTTCTCGAAACCAAGGCGCTGCCAAATTGGCGATAGCGACGCTCGTCCTCTTCGACATCGATGGCACGTTGCTGTCCATCGCCGAGCGTGAGCTGAACATCTTCGGTCAGGCTCTGGAGAAGGTCTTTGGTGACATCGGACCGCTGGACGGCTACAGCTTCGCGGGCAAGACCGACCACCAGATCGTTGTTGATCTGCTGTCCCGAGTGGGGAAAAACGCCTCCGAGATCGAAGCCGGCCTGCCCGCGATGCAGGAGCACTATTTCGACATTCTGGACGGAATGCTCGCTCAGTCGAGCATGGCCGTGCTGCCGGGCGTGGTCGAGCTTCTGAACGGCCTGGCGGCCAGCCGCTCGGTGATCCTGGGTCTTCAAACCGGCAACTGGCGGCGTGCCGCGGAGATCAAGCTGACTCGCTACGGGCTGGGCCACTATTTCGATGTGGGCGCGTTCGGAGACGGCCAGCTCGATCGTCTTGGCCTTCCGCCGTTGGCATGCCGCCGAGCAGTCGAAGCGACCGGCGAGACGATCGGCGCCGAGAATACCGTTATAATCGGCGACACCGCGCTTGACGTGGCCTGCGCTCGGAGTTCCGGCATGGTCTCGATAGGCGTGGCTACGGGGAGTACGGGCCGGGACGAGCTCGAAGAGGCAGGTGCCGATCTGGTTGTGTCAACGCTGGCCGAGATCGACGCCGACGAACTGCTCGACCTGGCTCGGTAGGAATTGAACGACTATTCGATCACTGACAAAGTGAAGCGGCAGCTTGCCGCGAGCTTCGTCGAAGAGCGCGATTTCATCGACGGGATCCGCGAGCAGGCTGCAGTGCTACCGACCGATCGGCCCGAAGTGTTCGGTTTCACCTTCATGATGACCCTGCGCCGGCCGGCGGACCTCGAAACGGCGGAGATCCGGCGGATCGACGTCCAGATGCGCCCCGCCTCCGGAGGCTTCGAGATCTTCCGGGTCGACGGTCTACCCGAGCCCTGAGCCTGGGTTCAGGCCGCCTCGCGGCCGCTGTCCCAGGGCAGGCCGCGCCGGACCCACTCCAGAAGGCCGCCGGTGACTTCGACGACTCGACGGGCCTTCAGCGTCTTGAGGGCGAGGGCCGCCTGTCGGACTCTGCCGTCTTTGTGATCGGCGCCGACGAGGAAGAACTCGGTTTTTTCGTCGGTTCCGGCAGGGAACGCTATGAGACTTGCGGCGTCGGCTCGAAGGCTGCCGGCGATACGACGACGCTCGCGTTCGCCTTTGGAGCGGACGTCGAGCACCGCAAAAGGAGGATGGGCATGCTCGAGTCGGCGCGCCAGCTCGTCGGCATAGGTGTGGAAAACGATGCCCTCAAAATGCATGTCCATGGCAACTCCTCGGTTTCGGATTTCGGTTGGGGAACGTCGGGCGTCTAGTCGAGGTGCTGCCTCAGCCAGGTCTGGGTCGCGTTCATGGCTTCGATGAGCTGAGGGGTCGGCCCCGAGAATGGATGCGAAACGCCGAACGTATGCGAGGCGCCCGCGATGCGAAGCAATGAAGTCGGAGGTTGGGCCGCGGCGGCCAGGGTCTCGGCTTCGTCCACCGACACGGTCTCGTCGTCTTCGCCGTGGACCAGCAGCCAGGGTGCGGTGCGCGAGCGGGCCGCGGCCTCGAGGTCGAGCGCCTCGCGGTTGGATCCGAGGTCATCGAGGACCTCGGTGCCGAGGGAGAGCTCCTGGCCGGTCCTTGCGTTGACGACCGGGATCGACCCCTGGGCGCGCCAGTGAGCGTTCTCCTTGGAGCTCAAGCGGTCGAAGGTCGCGACCGCCGACCAGGTGACGAGAGCCTTGAGGGGGAGCTTTGCCGAGGTGAGCAACGCCGTGCCGCCGCCTCGGCTGTGGCCGAAGACCGCGACCCTTCGCGGGTCGGCGACGTGCGGGGCGATCTCCCTGCCGACCGCACTCACGATCGAACCGAGCTCCGCCAGGTCCTTGGAGAGGGTGGCCCCTCGGAAAGCCTCGGTGTCGGTCACCAACTCGTCGCCCGGCTTCATTCCCGAGCCCGAGAGGTTGAACCGGACCGCCACGTATCCCCGGGCGGCCAAGAGGTCGCCGAGGTGGGGGAAGAACCCCCAGTCCATGAAGCCCTTGAAGCCATGGCAGATGACAACCGCGGGCTTGAGACCTCGTCCGTCGGGCAGATGAATGACGCCGTGGAGGTTGCGATCTTTGATGCGATGGCGAAAAAGCTCGGAAGACGGCATCGGAAATTCTCTCCTCCGGAGAGTCGGAAGCGATATCCTATCCTCTGCGTCGAGTGGCGTGAACTCGAGCCGACGTGACGACCCGTGCGCCCGGCTCACCCTTCCGGCAGACCTGACGAACTTTACTTGAGCCCTCTCGTTTCGCATCCATCGGGCTACCATGAGTTACGAGGCGCAAGCGCCCTGGTCGCGCTCGACGCCGATTGGCTTCGACTCACCGGCCCCGACCGCGGGCGGTTTGCGAACGGCTTGGTGAGCTGCGACCTGAAATCGTTGTCCGCCGGATCGGGAACCTACGGATTCTTCACGACGCCCAGGGGCAGGGTCCTGGCCGACGCGGCATTCCTGGAGACCGGTGAGGACCTTTGGGTCGAGCTCGCGCACGGTCTGGGTCCGGCGATTGCCGAGCACATGCTCAAGTACGTGGTCGCCGATCGGGTCGAGATCGAGGAGCCGGAGGGTTGGAACGCGCTGCGAGTCGCTGGACCGTCGGCAGGACGCCACCTGGTCGACGCTCTCGGGGTCGGTGACCTCGTGGCCGGTTGGCATGGCGGAGCCGTGGATGTGGGTGGCGAGCGGATACTGATCCGAGGCGACCTCCGACTGGGGGTCCCGACGATAGTCCTCGCGGGACCTCATGCGGCGGTCGCGGCCGCCGCCGAGACTCTCACGGCTTTGGGCCTCCTTCCGGCCTCCGAGGCCGCGGTATCGGCGGTTCGAATCGAGGACGGCATCCCGTGGTTCACGACCGAATTCGCTCCGACCTCGGGGCCGGGCGGTGACGACGACGAGGGATTCTTCCCTCAAGAGACCGGGCTCGAAGATCTGGCGGTGAGCTACGAAAAGGGCTGCTATCTCGGCCAGGAAGTGGTTGCGCGCATCCATTTCCGTGGCAAGGTGAACCGGGTGCTTCGGGGCCTGCTGTTCGAGCCCGGGTCGCGGCCCGAGCCGGGTGCACAGGCCTCCCTGGCCGGCGAGGTCGTGGGAGTCACGGGCGGCGTCGCCGCCTCACCGCGCTTCGAGCGCCCCATCGGTCTGTCGATCGTGCACCGCAAAGCCGAGCCCGGAGCCCAGCTGGCGACCGCGCACGGTCCCTGCCGACTTGTCGAGCTGCCGTTCGAGTCCGAGTCTCAGCCCTAGCGACGCGGCCGGCGAGCCGCCTTTCAGACCGAAAACGAGGAGCCGCAGCCGCAGCTGCCGGTAGCCTTGGGATTGTTGAACTTGAAGCCCGATCCCGTCGGACCCAGCACGTAGTCGATCTCGGTTCCGGTCAGGTACCGGGCGCTGACCGGATCGACGAAGATCGTCAATCCGTCGAATTCCTGGACCCAGTCCGTTTCTCGGGGCTCGAGCTCGAAATCGAGCGCGTACTCGAATCCGCTGCAGCCCCCGCCGCGGACTGCGATTCGCAGTCCGGAGCCCACGTCGAGCTTTTCTGCCTCACGGGTCATCTTGACCATCTGCACCGCTTTCGGGGTGATTTGGATCGGAAAGCTGGGGGGAACCGTGGCGTCGGGGGTCGTTTGGCTAGTGTTCATCGTTGATTCTCCGCTCGTTTTCGCCAGACCTTCGGTGCCTTGCCGGCCGAGGTCTCTCAAACCATAGCCAGGGCCCGTATTCAAGTCAACAGGCCCGGCCCCCTCGAGATTCCCCGTGAACGGGGGATTCGGTCGCTCCGGGCATGACAGAACCGCGAGCCTGCGATACATTGCCGCGCGGCCATGAATGTCCGAAAACTCCACGATCGCTCCAGAGGCCGCATCGAGGTCATCGCCGGGGGCATGTTTTCCGGCAAGAGCGAGGAGCTCGTCAGGCGCCTGGTGAGGGCTCAGATCGCCCGCCAGAAGATCCAGGTTTTCAAGCCGATCACCGACTCGCGTCACCCGCCCGAGCTGTTGATCACGCGCGATTCCAGGGAGCTTGCCGCCGAGTCGGTCGCCGACAGCGCCACATTGCGCCGGACCCTGGCGGACGACATCGAGGTCCTGGGCATCGACGAGGCGCAGTTCTTCGACTTGGGTCTGGTCGATCTGGTCACCGAGCTGGCCGACACCGGCGTGAGAGTCATCGTCGCCGGACTCGATCAGGACTACCTGCGCCGGCCGTTCGGCCCGATGCCGGCGCTCCTGGCAATTGCCGAGTTTGTGGACAAGACCCACGCGGTGTGTGTCCGGTGCGGGCTGGCGGCACACTACAGCCAGCGGATCGCTGGGGGCGACGACCAGGTCCTGGTCGGCGACGTGGAGGCCTACGAAGCCCGTTGCCGCGAGTGCTACGTTCCCTACGAGAGCGACTAGCCCGACCTCGCCGGATTCGTGACGAGACGCGGCGTCGCAGTAGAAGGTCGGTCAGCAGGTCAGGCTGGAGCTCGGCTACTTGCGATCGATCGGTTTAGGGTTGCCGTCTCGATCGACGTGGACGTACACCACCTCGGCTTCGGTGACCGTGACCTTCTTGTTGCCCCGGATCCGGCGTTCGGCCTCGACGACGACTTTCACCGTGATCGATGTTCTGCCGACCTTGAGCACATCGGAGTAGAAGCTCACCAGGTCTCCGACGAAGACCGGTTCGTGGAATTCCACCTCGTGCATGGCGATGGTCACGAGAATGCCCTTGGCGATCCGATGAGCTTCCACCGCTCCCGCCTGATCTATGTAGGACAGAATGATGCCGCCGAAGATGGTGCCCAGCGCGTTCGTATCGCGCGGCATCATCATCACCCGGATCGCCGGTTGCTGGTTTGGAGAGGGCTTTGAACTGCTGCTCATGGCCGTGTCAGACGATGCTCGAATGCCAGGCTGACGGCTTCGGCCGCGGTCCGTGCCCGCAAGAGTAGCGGATCGCGACCGCCGTCGGGAAGGTCGAGCTCGAAACTGTCGAGAAGGACCACCGGAATGCGATATTTGAGCGCGAGACCGATCTCCGAGAGGGTTCCCCATTCGCCCGCCACGGCGATGACCGCTACCGCCGAAAGCACGATGACCTGGTTGCGGGCCTGGCCCAGGCCGGTGAAGATCTCGAAGCTCAGGAAGGGATTGGGCGCCTCGTCTGCTGGAACGCCGGGGAGAATACCGATCACGTCGCCGCCGGTGTCTCGCGCGCCCTTCGCCGCGTTCTCCATGACCCCGCCTCGCCCGCCACAAACCACCATCCCCCCTCTGCGGGCGATCTCGCTGCCCACCTCGAAGGCGAGGCGCAGGACCCCGGCAGTGGCGGTCCCGCTGCCGATGACGGCGATGGGCGGCGCCTTCGGATCGAGCATTTTTGCCATGCTATCGTAGCGAGCCGCGTCGCAATCACTCATGAAATCTTCCGGCGAAACAACCCGTTCGGGTGCCGAGCCCCCCGAGGTCGAGCTCGTCCAACGCGCCGCCCGGGGCGATTCGGGGGCGCTGTCGATTCTCTACGACCGCTTCTCCGGAATGCTGTTGGGTTTGGCGACCAAGATCCTGGGTGATCCAGCCGACGCGGAGGACGTCCTGCAGGAGGTCTTCGTTCAGGTCTGGAAACAGGCTGGCAGGTATCAGTCGAGCCGTTCCTCGGTGTCGACCTGGCTGGTCCTGATCACGCGCAGCCGGGCGATCGACAGGCTCAGAAGCCGCAACGTCAAGCTCCGAACCACGACCGAGGCACGGAGAGAAAATCTCAATCCACATACATCCCCTGAGGGCATGCGCACCGTAATCCTGAAGGAGCGTCGCAAGCGGTTGGGAGAGGAGCTGGCGAATCTGCCACCGGAACAGAGGGACGTTCTCGAGATGGCTTACTACAAGGGGATGACACAGCGCGAAGTGGCCCAGGCGACCGGCATACCGCTCGGCACCGTCAAGACCAGAACCCTGCTCGCGATGAAAAAACTGCGCAGCGCTCTCGAGAGTGAGATCGAGGAATTGCTTTGAACGACAACCCAAGAAACGAATCAGACATCGATGATGCGGTGATTCTCGAATGGCTGGAGGCGGCCGACCTGGACCGGGTACCAGGCTCCGACGCACTCGCGCCGTCCGACCGGCCGTCCGGCAGGCCTGATAACGAGGCGGGCAGCCGGGAGGACCGCCTGCGCCGCGAGTACCTGGAGGTGCTCGGGCTTCTCCCGTACGAGCTCGAGCCGGTTGCGCCGGCGGCCGAAACCAAACAGCGAATTCTCGCCGCCGTCGGTGGGAGCTCGACCGAGGAGGGCCGGCCGGCGTCGGGCCCACGGGTCGCACGGGGCCCTCGGGTTGTCGCACCGGGCGGCCGCGGCTGGCTACTTCCGCTGGCCGCGAGTCTAGCGTTGGTTCTGATGGCGGTTTCGGGCTGGCTGGTGCTGCAGGTCCGCGCACAGCGCGTTTTGATCGCCGACCTCTCGGCTCGGCTCGATCAGGGCCGCTCGACCGAGGCGGCTCTGGTGGCGTCGCGAGGCATGCTCGCCGAGGCACGCTCGAGGCTCGATATGATGACCGCTCCGGGCACGCAGTTTTGTGCACTGCGCCCGCCGGAGGGGAGCCTGGCCTCCGGTGCGTTGGGCGTAGTGGTCATGCATCCGGCCGGGGAGGACTGGTTCCTGCGCATCGAAGGCCTCGAGCCCTGCAGCCAAGGCCGCAAATATGTCGTCTGGTTTTCGACCGAGAGCGGCGAAGTGCCCGGTCCGGTGTTTGCCGTCAAGAACTCGGGAGAGACGGTCGAGCTGAGCCTGACCGACCAGCCGCCCGGTATCGAAGCGATCATGATCACTCTCGAGGCCGACCCGACTCCGCAGGCGCCGTCGATGAAGCCCCTGCTCTTCGGCGACGAGCGCACGCAGCTTCTTTAGCTGCGTCGCCGGGGAATTTCCCGAGCGGCCGGGATCGTTGATACGGTCGAGGGCACGGTTCGGAGTTCGAACCGGCACCCACCTAATTGAAGAGGAAACCGCCATGGGTCTCTATTTGATGTTTCTGATTCCCCCGATGCTGCTGTCCCTGTGGGCGAGCTGGAAGACCAAAAGCGCTTTCGGCAAGTACTCCAAGGTAGCCACAGCGACCGGCCTGACCGGAGCCCAGGCGGCCAAGCGCCTGCTCGAGCGCGCCGGGATCACCGACGTTCAGGTGGTCAGCACAAGCGGTTACCTCTCCGATCACTACAATCCGACCAACAAGACCCTGGCGCTTTCGGAGCCGGTCTATGGCTCGAACTCGATCGCCGCGGTCGGAGTCGCTTGTCACGAGGCCGGCCACGCGATCCAGCACGCCCGCAACTACGCGCCGCTGTGGCTGCGATCCGCGCTCGTACCGACCGCGAACATCGGCTCCAAACTCGGCTACTTCGTGATGCTCGGCGGGCTCATGCTTCTCTACGCGGGCGGCGCGCTCGGTATGAAGATCTTCATGGTGGGCGTGGTGATGTTCTCGGCCGTGCTCTTGTTTCAGCTAGTGACCCTGCCGGTCGAGTTCGACGCAACCGCGCGAGCCAAGCGGCTGGCGGTCGAGTACGGTGTCGTACTCGAACAGGAAAGGGTCGGAATGGACAGGGTTCTCAATGCCGCGGCCCTTACCTATATCGCCGCTGCGATCTCGACGTTGATGACCCTGCTGTACTACTTGTACCGGGCCGGTCTGCTCGGCGGCCGTCGGTAGCCAGCGGTAGCCGGCGGGCACCAGGCCTAGACCGGCGTTCCGAGCATATCCTCGAGCTCTGCGCGCCGGCGGTCCAGGTCGGCGTCGTTGGCCGCCTCGAGAACCAGCCTCAAGTACGGTTCGGTATTCGACGGCCGGACATTGAACCACCAATCCGGGTACTGCACCGTGATGCCATCGAGGTAGTCGATCTCGCCGTCGGAGTACCTGTCCGCAAGCTCGGCCATCTTGCCTGCCTTGTCTTCGACCGTGAAGTTGATCTCTGGGCTCTTGGCGTAGCGCAGAAGGGGCTCGACCACTTTCGACATCGGGACCTTCTGTTCGCGGAGCAGGTTCAACATCTCGACTACCGCCATGAGAGCACAGTCGGCGTAGTAGTTGTCTTTGAAGTAGTAATGGCCGGCGAGCTCGCCGCCGAAAACACCGTCTTTTTCGCGAAGGGTCGCCTTGATGAATGAGTGGCCGACGCGCTCGCGCACCGGGATGCCACCTTGCTCCCGGATGTACTCGGCGACCGCGCGGGACGATCGAAGGTCGTAGACGACGTGGCTCCCCGGCTCGCGCTGGAGAAGCTCCCCGCCAATCAGCGCGGTCGCAAGATCGCTACCCACGGAGTTTCCCTTCTCATCCACGAATGCTGCGCGGTCCGCGTCTCCGTCGAAGGAGATCCCGAGGTCGGCGTTCTCTCGGACGACCAATTCGCAGAGGTCTTGGAGGTTTTCCAGCTTGAGAGGGTTGGCCTCGTGATTCGGGAACGAGCCGTCGAGCTCGAAATAGAGTGGAATCAGCTCGATACCGAGCTGCTCGAGAAACCCGAGGTAGGTCGCGCCCATGCCGTTGGCGGCGTCCACCACGACGCGCAGCGGCCGCGTCGCGGTCGCGGGATGCAGAAACGAGAGCACGTGCTTTCCGTAGGCCTCGTTGAGGTTCCTGTGGGTAACGCTACCGGGGGTCGCGGCCTCTTCGAAGTCGCCCTTGGCGACGAGCTGCTCGAGCAGCGGGATGCCGTGGTCTCCGGAGACCGGGCGAGCGCCGTGGCGGCTGAACTTGAGCCCGTTGTACTCGGCGGGGTTGTGACTCGCGGTCACCTGGACTCCGCCGGCGGCCTCGAGGTGCCCGACCGCGAAGTAGTTGGTCGGCGTCGTGGCGAGCCCGATGTCGACCACGTCGAGCCCCGAGCTCACCAGCCCCTCGATCAGGGCCGTCTGCAGGGGTTTACTGTGGGGCCGCATGTCTCGGCTCACGACTACAGCGCCGCTGCGCTCGATCTCGGCCGGCTCCAGGGCGGCTCGGAAGGCGCGGCCGACGTCACGCGCGATGTCTTCGTTCAGTTGGCCGGGGTACAGTCCGCGGACATCGTAGGCCTTGAAGATTCCTGCCATCTAGTGGTTTCCTCTAGTTCTCTTTCCCGCCCAGCTTTTCGATCTTGAAGGCGAACTCCAGTTCGTCGATGGGGCGTGAGTGAAGGTTGTCCCGCTCGGCGGAGGTCTCGATCTCGAGGGCCAGGGTCTCGCCGGCGATCCAGTCTCGGTGAGCGGCGATGACCTCGGCGAGCGGTTCATCGGCCGCGTAGGTCAGACGGATTCGATCCGCGTAGTCGAGGTCGAGGTCCTTGCGTCGCTGCTGGACGCGATTGACGATCTCTCTGGCGCGGCCCTCGGCGATCAGCTCGTCGGTGAGCCGGGAGTCCAGGGCGACCAGGAACTCGCTGTCGCCCTGCGTTGCCATGCCCTCTTTCTCGAGCATGCGCACCTCGAGGTCGTCGCCCGAGAGCGCAACGCTGGTTCCGCCGAGCTCGATCTGGATCGAGCCTTCGGTCTGGAGGTTGGCGGCCAGAACGTCGCCGTCGGCCTCGGCCAGGGCTTTCTGAAGGGCTTTCATCTGCTTGCCGAAGCGCGGTCCGCATTTGCGAAAGTCCGGCCGGACCTCCTGATGAACGTACTCGGCGCGATCTTCGGCCCAGAGGACTTCGCGTACGTTGAGCTCCTGGCGCAGGATCTCGAGATAGGGCCCGACTCGCCCTCGGGTGCTGTCGTCCGCGGTGACCACGGTTACCGACGCCAGCGGTTGGCGGGTTTTGAGCTGGTGGTCGTTGCGCGCCGCGTGCCCCAGCCGCACGATCTTCTGGATAGCCGCCATGGCCGATTCGAGCTCCGCGTCCGCGCGGTCTTGGCGTACCGAGGGCCAGTCGGCCAGATGGACACTCTTTGCGGCGTCGCGTGCTTGGCTGCGGACCAGGTTGCGATGGAGGACTTCGGCAACGAACGGAGTGAACGGTGCGATCAGCAGGGTGATCCGGCAGAGCACCTCATACAGAGTCTCGTAGGCGCCGTCCTTTTCCTCGCCGGCCTCGGCGGCGGGGGACCAGAAGCGATCGCGGCTCCGGCGGATGTACCAGTTGGTCAGATCGTCTACGAAGCCCTCGAGCCCTCGGGCCGCATCCAGGATGCTGTAGGACTCGAGGCTGGCGGTGACCGCGGCGGTCAAGCGCTCGAGCCGCAGCAGGATCCAGCGATCCAACGGCGGGCGATCTTCGAAGCGGCTCGGCTCGCCGGTTGGCTCGGCGTCGCCGGCACAATGCGGCTTCCAGCCGTCGAGGTTGGCGTAGATGGTGAAGAAGGAAACTGCGTTCCACAGCGGGATCAGGAACTTCTGAGCGCTCTCTCGGACCAGCTTTGCCGAGAAACGCGAGTTGACCTCGGGGTTGTTGATGTAGAAATACCAGCGCAGCGCGTCGGCTCCGGTCTGCGAGAGGACTTCGATGGGATCGACGACATTGCCCAGGCGCTTGGACATCTTGCGCCCGGTCTCGTCGTTGATGTGCCCTAGCACTTTGCAGTTGCGGTAGGCGACCTGATCGAAGAGCAGAACGCCGAGCACATGGAGTGTGTAGAACCAGCCTCGGGTCTGATCGACCGCTTCGGAGATGAAGTCCGCCGGGAAGCCGATTCCGGCCGCCGGGTCGAACTCCTCGGTGGGGATTCCGATGAAATGGTGCTGGGCGAACGGCATGGCTCCGGAGTCGAACCAGGCGTCGATCACGTCGCTGACGCGGCCCATCGAGCCGTCTTCGCAGTGGCTGCAGGGCCACACGAAAGCGGAGCCGTTGAAATCCCGATCCACGAACGGCCGGTGAGGATCGAACTGCTCGCGGTCGTAGGGATCCCCGGGAAGCTCGCGTCCGGCCGCGGCGAAGAGCGATTGGTAGGAGCCGATCACCTCGATCGCATTGCATCGATCGCATTCCCAGACCGGCAGTGGCGTTCCCCAATACCGCTTGCGCGACAGCGCCCAGTCGACGAGTCCCTCGAGCCATTTTCCGAACCGACCTTCGCCGACGTGCTCCGGAGACCAGGCAATGTCGGCCCGGTTCTTCTCGATCAAGGCCGACTTGTAGCCGCCCTTGGTTGTTCGAACGAACCAGCTCTGGGAGGCGTAGTAGAGCAGTGGCTGATCGCAGCGCCAGCAAAAGGGGTAGTTGTGTCGGTAACGGTCGGAATGGAGGAGTAGCCCGCGCTCCTTGAGCTCCCGCGAGATCTTGGGGTCGGCATCCTTGATCCAGAGACCCCGGAAAGGCTCGGTGCCGTCGCCGTCGATATGACCGCGGGCGTCAACTGTATTCAACAGCGGAAGGCCGAGCCGGAGTCCGCTCCTGTAGTCGTCTTCGCCGAAAGCGGGGGCGGTATGGACGAGTCCGGTTCCCTCGCTCGCAGTGACGTAGTCGGCGGTGAAAACGCGCCACCCGTCGTCGTCGGAGGGCGCCGGGTCGAACGCAGAGGCGGCCTGGGTATCAGCGATCGGGATGCGGTACGGCCGGTCGTAGCGCAACCCGTGAAGCGCGGATCCTCGAAACTCGGCCAACGCGGGAAGATCGCGAAGGTCGATTCGTTCCTGCTTGCCTTCCCGCTTCAGGTCGAACGGGACTGCGCTCTCGAGCCCGGTGCCGAAGATCAGAGACCGTTCCGGGTCGCCGGGATCCGCCACCACCCTATAAACGAGGTCGGCGCCAACCGCCAGTCCGGTGTGGCCGAGAAGTGTCCAAGGCGTCGTCGTCCAGGCGACCAGGCTCGTGCCTTCCGGAATGCGCCAGGTTGCGCCTGCTTCGCTCGAGAGGTACTGGCCGGCTCGAACCGGAAACCGCACCCACACGGAAGGGTCATCGACGTCCTGGTAGTTCTGCGCGACTTCGTGGCTCGACAGCGTCGTTCCGCAACGGGCGCAGTACGGTTGGATCTTGTAGCCTTGTTCGAGCAGCCCCTTGTCGTGGAGCGTCGCCAGGGCCCACCAGACGGATTCGACGTATCGGTTGGAGTAGGTGAAATAGGCTTCCTCGAGATCCACCCAGAACCCGACCCGCCGGGTCATTTCCCGCCACTGGCGCTCGTAGGTGTGAACGCTCTCGAGACAGGCGCGGTTGAAGCGCTCGACTCCGTACGCCTCGATGTCCTGTTTGCCGCTGAATCCCAGGCTCTTCTCGACCTCGATCTCGACCGGCAGGCCGTGAGTGTCCCAGCCCGCTTTGCGCGGAACGCTGAAACCACGCATGGTCTTGTATCTTGGAAAGAGGTCCTTGACGACTCGAGTCAAGACATGGCCGATGTGGGGTTTGTTGTTCGCCGTCGGCGGACCTTCATAGAAAATGAAGGGCTCGCGTTCAGCGGTCTTGGCCAACGTCTGGTGAAAGACCTCCTCTCTCTCCCACTCCTCCAGCACCTCCAGCTCGAGAGCCGGAAACGGGTAGCCGGTAGGCAAAGCTGGGAAAGAATCGGCCATGGGGTTCCTTCGAGGTCGCGGTATCTTACTCGCGATCGCTTGATTGGATCGGGAGCGGATCACACCGAGTTGGCGTGCGAGGCCTGGCGAGTGAGGAAGCTCTCGAGCGGTCTTTCGAGCCTGGCGGGGATCTCGGCGTGAGGCAGGCTGCCCGCCCCTTCGAAAACCTCCAGCTCCGCTTGGGGAATGCGCGCAAGCCAGAGGTCGGCGATCTCGAGCGGCGTCGCCGCCTGGCGACCCCAGGCGATCCAAGTCGGTACCTCCAGCCGCGACAGCGTCTCGTCGATCCGATGATTGAGGTATCCGCTCAGAAATGCGGCGAGGGCGAAGTGCGATCCCGGCTGATGGCTCGACAAGTAGTGATGCTCCACCCGAGCCCCATCCACGCGATCCGCCGTCGCGAAGGCTTCCCTCCTGAGATAGCTGGAAATGGCCTTACGGCTGGTGTAGAGGTTGAGCGCAGAGGTGCCCACGATCGGGAGCCGCAGCATCCGGTTGACGAAAGCGTCCTTGACGTCGGGCTCCTCGCCGCTGACCGCGATGCCCGACGGGACTATGAGCGCCAGCGCGCCGACGGCCTCGGGCCGATCGACGGCGACCTGGGCCGCATAGGCGGCGGGCAGGCCCGCGGCCAGCACGGTGGCCTGGGCGCCGACCACGTCATCGAGAAAGTCGGCGAGCAACTCGATGTAAAGCTCGCCGTCGTAAGCGATCGCCGGCTTCTCCGAGCCTCCCCACCCGAGAAAATCCGGGGCGAACACCTCGAACCGGGTCGCGAGCCTCTCGGCCAGCTCCTGCCACTCGCGCGCGTCGTGACCCGGACCGAAAGAGTGCAAACACACCAGGGCGGGTCCGCTGCCCATTCGGCGAAACGCCACCTCGCCGGATCTCCACGCATATCGTTGGCCTCGGCCCCAGCCGCCGGTTTCGAGACGCTGGTTGCGCCTCGCGATGATGGCGTTGGCGGCAGCCGGCAAGCCGACCGCGACGCCCCCGAGCAGCAGGGCTCGCAGCAGGCCGCTGCGCCGTTTGCGGCGGTGCTCCTCGGAGCGGCTTCGAGCGACCATGGGTGGGCGATGATAGCAGCGGTGCAGGTGGCCGGTTGGAACTTCCTTGCGACGGCGCGATGTTACAGTAGGTAACAACCGAGCCGACCTTTCTCTCCAATGAAACACAAGACCAGAACCGACATCCTGGTGATCTGGGCGGGTAGGCACCGTCGTGACGGCTGGTCCGAGCTGTGCGAGAGGTATGCGCGGCGGATCCGTCCCATGGCTGGCCTCGAAGAGTTGGTGGTCAGAGTCCCGGGAGGAGGTGACGGCAAGCCGCGGTTGGAGGCCGAAGGCAGGGCGATTCTGGCGGCGCTGCCGGACCGCGGCTACGTCGCTACCCTCGATTCCCAGGGAGAGCAGCGCACCTCCAAGCAACTCGCGGCGTGGCTCGGCAGGCGCCTGGAGGGAGCACGACGGCCGCTGGTTTTCGTCGTCGGCTCGGATCTTGGCCTGGCCCGTAAGATTACCGAAATGGCCCACGAAAGGGTCTCTTTCGGCCTGGGCACTCTCCCCCACGAGCTCGCAAGAGTAGTGCTCCACGAGCAGATCTACCGCAGCCTATCCATTTTGGGAGGAATGAAGTACCATCGCGAGCCGTTGTAAGGGTCGACGACCGGGAATAGTTGGCCATGGTCGCCGAACCAGGAGGAGAAACGCGTGGGAAGAGCTGTCAAGACGAAGAAGAAGCTAACGGCCGTGACGAGCCGGCAGGCGGAGATGATCCGGAAGCGGTTGAAGACGAAGCGTGAAGAGATCATGGCGCTCTACGAGCACGACCTGCGGGTCGGCCAGGGGCTGAGCGATGCGGGCGCCGAGGACCTCGTCGATCGGGCCAACGACGCCTACAACCGAGAATTCATGCTGTCGCTCTCGGGAAGCGAACGGGACGCTCTGCTCGAGGTCGAGCAGGCTCTCGAGCGTCTCGAGCAGGGAGGCTTCGGCAGCTGCGACCATTGTGACGACAAGATTCCCGCGAGGCGCTTGCAGGCGGTTCCGTGGGCGCGATACTGTATCGACTGTCAGGAGCAGGCCGAACAGGGGCTCTTGCCGGAGAGCTAGACCGCCAGGCAGCCGGAGATGCGATTTCGCACATTTCTCGGAGTCCTTCTCGCCGTCGTTGCCGCCCTCGCCGTCTCCTACATCTCCAATCTCAACACCGACCTGCTCGCGGACCGGTTCGCGGTCACGCCGACGGCTTCGGTGTCGTTGGCCACCGCGCTTCTGATTGCCTTCCTGGTCGGCTTTCTACCCACGGTGGCGGCCCTGCTGACTCAGACTCTGCGCAAGGACCTTGCCGGCCGGCGCGCCCGCCGGATCGAGCGGGAGGCGAAAAGCATGGAGCACAGCTTTCGGCGGGCGATCGACTATCAGAGCGATGGGCTCTGGGGAAAGGCCTCCGCCGAGCTCGAGGGTCTGCTTGGCGAGCGCCCCGAGGACTTCTCGGTGCTGCTTCACTACGGCGAGGTTCTGCGCAGCCAGGGGCGGGCTGACGAGGCCCTGGAGGTGCACCGCCGCGCATCGGTCCTCTACCCCCGCAGCGTGGCTCTGCTCTATGAGCTCGCCGACGACTACAGCGCGCGAGGCGAGACCGAAGTCGCCGACCAGATTCGAGAACGGATTTTGCGTGACTTTCCCGGCCAGGGCCTGCGCTGCCTGCGCCGGAAACGCAATGAGTTCTTGAGCCTTTTCGACTGGCGAGAGGCCATGCGGACACAAGAGAAGATCGAGGCTTTGGTCGGTGATTCCGGTGACGCGTCCGAGGGAGAGAAGGAGGCCGCCGTGCGAATCGGCCTCACCTACCAGCAGGCGATCACTCTGCTCGAGGAGGAGCGCACCGAAGAGGCGCAAGAACTCTTGGACACGATTCTCGCCCAAGAGCCGCGGTTCGTGCCCGCGCTGATTCTCAAAGGTGAAGTGGAGCGGGTGCGCGAGGAGCCCGATGCCGCCGTGTCGGTGTGGCGGCGCGGATTCGAGATCACCGGGAGTCCGGTCTTCTTGCTGCGCATCGAAGATCACTTCATCGAGGGTGAGCAGCCACTGGAGGCCATCTCGACGCTGCACGCGCTGCGGGATGTCGGCGAGAGCGACCTGCTGCCGCGATTTTTTCTCGGCAGGCTGTACTACCGGCTAGAGATGCACGACGAAGCGCAGAAGGTTCTGGAAGGCTTGTCCGACGCCCTCGAGGGCTCGCCTTCGTTTCACTACTTGCTGGGCAGGGTGAGGCAGCGAAGAGGTGATACCCAACTGGCCATGGTGTCGTATCGGGAGTGCATCCAGAAGTCTGGAAACGCGGCCGGCGAGTTCGTGTGCCGGGCATGCAGCCACCATACCGGCGACTGGAGCGACCGCTGCGAAGCCTGCGGCTCGTGGAATTCGGTCGAGCTGGACTTCGCCGAAGAGACGTTCTCGGCTGACGAGCTCGGAGTCCGGCTGGCTCCGGCGCAGGTCGTCTACGATCGCCACTGGCAGCCCAACGGGTCGTGACGGATCGCCATGCCTGACGTCGAGTCCCTGATCGAAGCGATCGGCAGCGGTCAAACGAGTCCGCTCTATCTGGTCGGCGGCGACCGCTTGGTGGCCGAGCCCGCAGGGATTAGGCTCGCCGAGCGATTGGCCGAGATCACCGGAGCCACGATCGAAGTGCGCAAGCGACCCGATGACGTTGGTGCGCTCCTGGCCGATCTTCAGACGTTTTCCCTGTTTTCGGCGGGAAAGGTGATTGTCGCCGTCGATACCGCGCTCCTGGCGGATCGTACCGCGGCGGCCGCGTTGGTCGATGATGCGGCCAAAGTCCTGCCGTTGGCGTCAGGGAGACCGGAGGCCGACTTGAGCGGCGGTGAGCGCCGAGCGGCGAGACGGCTCTTCCAGGCCCTGCGGCTGTTTCAGATCGATCCGTACCAGGGTTCGATCGAAGCGGTAGTGTCGAGCCTTCCCGGATGGGCGCTCGCCGGCGGTCCGGCTCTCAAACGAAACCGGCGCCGGGGTCGCGCCAAAAAAGAGGTGGAGGCGCTCCGCGGGCAACTGGCTTCCCTGGTTGCCGCGGGCCGGGCGGCGGAAATCCAGGGTGCGTCGGAGGACGCCCTGGCCGGCCTGGGCGATCTCCTGGGCCGAGGTCTGCCGGACGGCCACTTTCTGCTACTGGTCGAAAGCTCTGTCGCGTCCGATCACCCGCTGGTCACCGCGCTCGCCGAGCGCAAGGCCTTTGTTCGACTGTCGCAGGTGACGGCGGGCCGAAAGGGTTGGGACGGGCTTCAACCTCTGGTCGCCGAGCTCGAGCGAGAGACCGGGGTCGGCATCGAAGCGGGCGCGGTCGAGGAGCTCGCCAAGCGCACCCTAAGACACAAGTCGGCGTTCGCTCGCGCCGGCGAGACTGCGGATGCCGACAGCAGCGCGCGATTCGGCGCCGAGTACCGCAAGCTCGCGAGCCTTGCCGGAGAACGGAGCATCACGACGGACCTGGTGGTCGCTACGATCGCCGATCGGGGTGAGCAGGACGTGTGGTCGATCCTGGATGCGATCGGCTCCGGTGGCGCGCGGGGAGCCGGTCAGGCTGTGGGCCAGCTCGACCGCTACCTCTCGGCTGCTTCGGACCCGATGGCGGCTCGGCTCTCCTTCTGGTCGCTTCTTTCGGGCTTCTGCCGGCAGCTGACGGCGATCTCGGGAGCGCTGTCCGCTCGGTTGGTCACGCCTGGGGAGTCGAACTATCGGACCTTCAAGGCTCGCATAGCCCCGAAGCTGCAGGCCGCCCTACCGTCGGGCGGTGTGAACCCGGTGGCTTCCCTGCATCCGTACCGGCTGCATCGCGCGTATCTCGCGGCCAGTCGGGTGCCGAGCCAACGGTTGGCCGCGTTGCCCGGTCGGGTTCTCCAAACCGAAGAGCTCCTCAAGGGCGGCTCGTCGTCTCCCGATACCGTCCTGATGGCGTTCGTCGCAGAGCTCGCCAGCTCGATCAGGAAGTAGAGCTCGGTCTCAGCCTCTGCCGGTCCGGAGGCTCGGGAATCCGTAGGCCAGCCGCAGGCGCTTCAGGGTTCCGAGGACGACCGCTCCTTCGGCGACCTCGAGCTTCCGCGGCACCCGGTCGAGGTGGTTGGGGTAGTTCTCGGCTAGCCAGGCGAGCAAACGGCGCCGTTCGGCAAGGCTCTTGCCCCTGAGGATTCCCAGGACGTCGATCGCGCCGGACCGCTTCGCGGCGGCGAACAGCGGATCCAACTCGTCGGCGGAGCTGTTGATGCCCGGCAGGACGGGATCGCAGAGAATCTTGGTCGCGATTCCGTCGGCCGCCAGGCAGCGTACGATATCGAGCCGCGATCTCGGGTCAGAGGCACCTGGCTCGATCCGATTCGCGAGACGGGTGTCGAGCGTGGCGATCGGGACGTGGACGGTCACCGTGTGGCTTAGGTCCAGCTGCCGCAGTAAATCCTGGTCGCGAAGCACGAGGGGCGAGCGGGTGGTCAGTGACAGCTCGAGTCCGCGCGCCTCGCAAAGAACCTCGAGCACGGACCGCGTCAGCGCGAACCGCGATTCGACCGATGGGTACGGATCGAATGCCGCTCCGATCTCGATCGGTCCGGAACCGTTCCCGAGGGAGCCGAGAAGCTCTCGGCGAAGAGCCTCCGGCATACCGGTCCGGACCAGGATTCGCCGCCCACCACGCTCGTTTCGGACCGGCTCAAGGAAGGGGCGTTCGCTGCCGCGGTACGGTTCGAGGGCGCGAACCCGACGCGTGCGGTTCCCCTCGCACTGGCTCGAATGACGGCGCCTGAAGGCGGCTCGCGCTTTGGAAGGGCGGAAGTGGATTTCTTCGGCCTTTCGCCGACGGGAATCGCCCGAGCGGCTGAACGCGTCGCCCCGAGTTTCGAGCGCGGCACAAGAAGGGGCCAGGGGTAGAAGGGGCTGGTGCAGCATTGGACCTCGCAACGGTTGATCAAATTTACGCCTTAGTTTCGCCTACTCTGCAAGATCTGTCAACCGGGCAGATTCCACGGGCCCAGCGAGTCCCCTGGCCGTCCGATGGCCCAGTACAATCTGCGCATGCCTGAGCTGCCGGAGATCGAGGTTCTGAAGCGTAGCCTCGAGCCCCAGCTCGTGGGCCGGCGCTTCGGTACCGTTCGGGTTCGCGACCCGCGTTTGCGAGAGCCGGTTGACGCCCGGCGGCTGCGGCGCCATTGCCGGGACCGCGAGATCCTCGGCCTGAGGCGGCGCTCGAAGTACCTCTTGGTGGATCTCGAAGGGGGCTACACCCTCGTCGTGCATCTCGGGATGAGTGGGCGTCTGACCCTGGCGCCAGCCGAAACCCCGGCGGAGGCGCACGAGCACCTGAGCTTCGGCGTTATCGAGCGGGATCGACGGTACAGGCGGCGAAAGCTGCGGTTTCGGGATCCGCGGCGATTCGGATTGGTGCTGTCTCTGCAGACTCGCTCGCTCGACGGCGATCGCCACTTTGCCCACCTCGGGGTCGAGCCCCTCGGAGAGCGGTTTTCGGGCCGCCTGCTGGCTCGGGCCGCCGAGGGTCGTCGCGTCGCGGTCAAGTCGTTTTTGATGGACGCTCGACAGGTTGTCGGCGTTGGCAACATCTATGCCTGCGAGGCGCTCTTTCGAAGCGGCATTCACCCCTTTCGCGCAGCTGGCCGGATCTCACGGAAACGCTGGGATCGACTCGGCGACGCGATCGTCGACGTGCTCGGCGATGCCATCCGGCAGGGCGGAACCACGCTGAACGACTTTGCCGACGGCGACGGGAACGTCGGCTATTTCCAGGTGGCGCTGGACGTCTATGGCCGGGAAGCAGAGCCTTGCACGCTTTGCTCCCGTCCAATTCGGCGAGAGATCCTGGCCAATCGAAGCACGTTCTACTGCCCGGGATGTCAGCGATGACGGCGGCAAGCAACAGGACTCGAGCGGTGCTCTTCGACATGGGAGGAGTTCTCCTGAATTTCCAGGGCGCTCCCGGAATACCCGTTGGCAAGCTCGACTTTCGCGGGCGTGAGGCACTGCTTCACTTCCTTGCCGACCGCGGCGCCGTGTTGTCAGAAGACGACCTCGACCGTGACCTGTTCGGGCCATGGCGGCGGCGGTTCCAACGGCGGCGCGAGGCAGGGCGTGAGGCGGATTGGGGCCCGCACCTTCGCCGTTTGCGCAAGCGGGCTCGCGTGAGAACGCCGACCAGGACCCTCCTGGGGATATGGTTTCGGCCGCTCGCAGAGACGGTCGTACCGCTCGCGGACGCGCGGGAGGTGCTCGAGGCGCTTACCCGGCAGGGCAAGCGCCTGGCGATCGTCTCGAACGTGCCGCTTCCTGGCTCGCTCTACCGATCGATTCTCGAGCGGCATGGTCTGGCGCAGTACTTTGCGCAGATGTACTTCAGTTATGACGAGGGGCATCGAAAGCCCTCGCCGGCGTTGATCCGGCGGGCTCTGGCCGATCTGGCGATCGCGCCGAGCGAGGCTGTACTCATTGGCGATCGCCGCTCCGTCGATATCATTGCGGGACGCCTTGCGGGGGTACGCACGATCTGGCTGCGAAGCGACGACGGTGGTGGGCCGAGTGCCGACCAGGATATCGACGAGCTGAGCGAGCTCCTGGCCCTGGTTTGACCCGCCGGATCCCCCGGTCGGATACTGTTCGGGAACGCATGGCGTACGCGGTGGCACTGGGAGTCGCGGGAGGAACCGGATCGGGCAAGACCACGGTCGCCAGAGCCCTACTGGAAGCGGCGGGCGCCGATCGGATCGCGTTCCTGGCGCAGGACGCTTACTACAAGGACATCGACTGGCAGAGCCCAGAGCAGCTTGCAGCTCACAACTTCGACCACCCCGACGCCATCGACAACAGCTTGCTGGTCGAACACGTACGCACGCTCAAGAAGGGCCGGGGGGTCGATGTTCCGGTCTACGACTTCGTCGATCACAGACGAACCGCCGAGTCGACTCGGGTCGAACCGCGCCCGGTCCTCCTGCTGGAGGGAATCCTTCTGTTCGTCGAACCAAAGCTGCGTTCACTCCTGGATTTCAAGATCTTTGTCGATACCCCGTCCGATGTTCGCTTTATTCGCAGGTTGGAGCGCGACATGACCGAGCGCGGGCGGACTCTCGAGAGCGTGATCAGCCAGTACATGGACAGCGTTCGACCGATGCATCAGGACTTCGTCGAGCCCTCCAAGCGGTGGGCCGACGTAATCGTCCCTCACGGCGGTGAAAACACTGTCGCGCTGGAGATGGTCGAGGCGCGTGTCGAGCAGCTTCTGCGCCGACAAGACAGCTAGTCCTCGGACGGGGTGTAACGTGGCCTTCGCCTGGTCTATGATCGGTAGTCGCATCGAGGATGTGGCCCGTTGGGGAGAACAGCGAAGGAGACTCCATGAGAAGAGAAATCCGTCTACCGATTCTGCTGCTGGTGGCTACCGCCGGCCTTGCGATTCTGGGCTGTGCGCAACAACAAGAGCCTGTCGGGCGACTGAGCGCGAGCGCCGGCGAAGTCGAGCTGGGCTATCCGGGCGTTGCGAAAGTCGATCTCAGCTGGGAGATGGTCAGTGCCCTGGACGGCCTAGAGGGGGAGCCGATCGTCTTTCTCCATCTGCTCGACGCCCAGGGCAACATCCTACGCACCTTCGATCACGACTTCCCGGCAGCCTGGACCGCGGGTGGCGAGCACAGCTACACCGTGCCGATCTATCAGTCGGCGCTGGCGCCGCCTCTGGACGAGGGCAGCTATCCGCTGACTGCCGGTCTATACGATCGTGCGGGGCACCGGTGGTCGCTCGAATCCGCCGGCCGAGAGATCGCCGAGGGCGAATACGAGTTGACCAGCGTCGTCGTCGGCGGGCCAGACGCTCAAATGCCCCAGTTCTTCTTCTCCTCGAACTGGCTCTCGGTCGAAGGCGGCACAGACCTGCAGACACTGGCACGACGCTGGCTGACCGATGATGGTGTCGTTCGCCTGGGGGGCTTGACCTCACCCGGAGAGCTCTGGCTTAGGGTCGGAATACCTCAAGGAGGTGGAGCCCTTCAGGAGCCGGTGATCACCGACGGCGAGGGCGAGCAAATGGTCATGGTGACGACCACCTGCGGCGATGCGGCCGTTCAAGTTTCAGGAGCGGGCTCTCACGCGGTCACGCTTCCGATATCGCTGCCGGAGGCGGGCGAAGAGACTCAGGCCGCAGCCGGTGAATGCGAGATCCGATTCCATGCGAATTACCACCTGCTCTCGCAGGACGGTAACGAGCGCCGGACTATGGTCCTGGAAGGCCTCTTCTGGTCCCAGCCCAGCTGACCGCGAGGGGGCCGCGGAACGCCTGCCGCGGTTGGTTGGCCTAGTTGCTGCCGGGCTTGGCCATTTCGAGGGTGATCGACCGGCTTACGGGTAGGCCGCCGACATCTCCCAACGGCTTCCAGACTTCGGTCTCACCCTCGGTCGAAATATCCATCCAGCGGGCCTCCCGGAGAACGACTTCGATCTCGAGCTTGCCGGTGGCCGGCATTTGGCGCGACGTTTCCGTGCTCCAGAAGTTGTAGAGCGCAAGCTCGCTCTTGCCTCCGGGAGACACTGGAAACATGAACAGGTGGTTCGAATAGACGGGAAGCTCTTGTCCGTTGATCTTGACTGCAAAGCCCAACTGCGAGGCGATCCGCGGGTCGGTGTTGTCGAGCTCGACCCGGAGCCGGCACAGCGTGTCGGCCGCCGGATTGGCCGGCTCGACATGTACCGCGGAGATCGTGAGCGCCGGGGCGGTCTTTTCTTCGCCCGCTTCCTGAGAGGCCAGGGGCGCGTTCAGGAACGCGAACAGCAACAAGGTAAATCCCAGACAGCGTTTCATCGCAAGATCCTCCGCATTGATCTACTCTACTAAGGTAGCAGCTTTGATGCCATGAAGAATCGACCCGACGCCATACTGCGAACTGCCCAAGCCGGCTATCTGGAGCGCCTGCTACCGTCCCGCGAACCGTTGCTTGTCGAGATGGAGTCTTTTGCGGCTCGCGAGGGTATACCGATCTCGGACCCGGAGGTCGGTCGGATGCTTCGGATGCTGGTTCGAGCCGTGGGCGCGAACCGGGTGCTCGAGGTGGGTAGCGCGATTGGCTACGGCGCGATCTGGATGGCGCGCGGCGGCGAGAACGTGAGAGTCACCTGCCTCGAGAGAGACGCCGAGCGGCGGCGACTCGCGCGAGGCTATTTGGAGCGGGCCGGTGTGCTCGAGCGCGTTGAGATTTTGGCTGGAGAAGCGCTCGAAGTGATGCGAGGCCTCGTTCCTCCCTTCGACCTGGTGTACCTGGATGCCGACAAGCGCGAGTACCGGCGACTCCTCGATTTCAGCCTGCAGCTCCTGCGTGTCGGAGGGGTCGTCATCATCGACAATCTGCTCTGGAAGGGGCAGGTCGCCGATCCACCGGACGACCTGGAAGACGAGGACGACGAGGCCGAGACGCTGCGCACTTTCAACGGTTATTTCTCGATGCATCCACAGCTGGATTCGCTGATCGTTCCGCTCGGCGACGGCCTGGGACTCGCAGTCAAGACAAGACCCCTGGTAACCGACATGGGCGGACCCTACTGAGGAAAGGTGCGGGCGGAGGGAGCCGTGTGAGGCTCTCCACAGTGTGGCCTTCGGACTCCTCGTAGGCTGATCGAATGATGCTAAAGGCCGCCAGCAACGAGAAGGCGCTCGAGCCCGTTTTGGGTCGGGCTCTCCCGGCGCTCGGGTTCCTGCTCTTGATGCTTGCTGGCGTGCTGCTGGCTTGTGGCAGTGGAGGCGGTGAGAGCCCGACCGCGCCCGGGGCGCTCGACGCCGCGGCCGTCGAGGAGCGCAGCTTCGGTCTCATCAATCGCGCCCGTGCCCAGGAGGGGCTCGAGGCGCTGTCGTTTGACGAGGACCTCAGTCGCCTTGCCCGTGACCACAGTCGCGCGATGCGCGACCAGGGCTTCTTCGGCCATGAGGCGCCCAACGGCGCAGGCCTGCGCAGCCGTTTGAGGGCAAGCGGCATTGTCTTTTCCGCCGCCGGTGAGAACCTGGCCCTGGTCAGTCACGAGAGTGACCCGGCCGGTATCGCCCATGCGCAGCTTCTGGCGAGCCCAGAGCATCGCGACGTGATGCTCGACAGCCGCTTTGTCCAGGTCGGGGTCGGCGTCGTCCGAGCGGGCGACGCCTTCTGGATCACCCAAGTCTTCCTGAAGCCATAGCCCGCCACGGTCGGAGGGGGCCCCGGCGCCGGCTCCCCGCGATCGCCGCCCTGCGATAGCCTCCGGGGGTCATGAGGCGTCAACCAGTCACTCGATTCGTGAGCCGTTTGCATACCCAGTTTCGCAAGAAGCTTGCGCTGGGCCACTCCTTGAGGGAGCTCGAACCGTCGCTCACGGCCGAGGAGCTCGTCTTCCGGGCGCCGCCTCTGACTCCCGAGTTGGTGGACACGATCCGCCTTATTTCACCCCAGTTTCACCTGGAATCCGGCGAAGAGGCCTCGCGCAGGTTCTGGGAGCTCAACCAGAACGGGCTCTGCTGGGGAGAGTACCGGGCGCTCGAGCCGTTTCTGCGAGAGCTCGATCCCTCCAAGGTCCTCGATATCGGACCGGGACTCGGGCGTTCGACGATCTTCTTCAAGAAAAAAATGGGCTGGCAGAACGTGCCCTTTCACCTTTACGAGAGCACCGGCACATCGACCAAGTACACCAAGGCCGGACCGCGGTTCGACGATTCGTTCTGCGGCAATCTCGAAGTCCTGCGAGCGATTCTGGCGTTCAACGAGATCGAGAACTTCGAGGTTTTCGACGCCCAATCGATGGGAGCGAGCCTGGCCGAGCTGCCCGGTGCCTACGACTTCATCTACTCGTTTTTTGCGATCGGCTTCCACTGGTCGATCGGTCATTTCCTGGATGAGCTACTCGGCCTGATGAACGATCGTGCGATCGGGTTCTTCACTCTGCACGATCGCTTTACGGATTTTTCCGAGCTCGGCGACACTCCGCACCGAGTCGTCGACTTTCTCGGAAGCTGGCCCCGGGGGCGCTGGTCGCGTCTTTTGGTGCTTGCCAAGAACGAGGAGATCCTTCGCCGATGAACGTCCGTCGAGTCGCAGTGTCGAGGCGGCATGCGCTCGCCGGTTGCTTCATCGCTGTCATGGTGCTTGCGCTCCTCGAGCTGGCCGGCCCCGGTCTCGCCCAGAGCCGGAACACCGCGGCATACTAGGCGGTGTCGCCGCCACCCGGGATCGCCAGCTCCGGCTCGACCTCGTCGCCCGGCTCGGCATCGATTTGATCGAGGGCGAAGGCGAGGTCGCGGATGATGTCGTCGGGATGCTCGATTCCGACCGACAGACGGACGAGGGCCGGCGTGATTCCGATCGCCAGCTGCTCGTCTTCCGGTACGTCGGCGTGGGTCATCGACGCCGGATGCTCGATCAGCGACTCCGTGCCCCCCAGGCTGACCGCTAGCTTGATCAGCCGCACCGAGTTCAAGAAACGAAACGCCTCTTTCTCGCCGGCGCCCACGAGCTCGAAGGCGATGATCCCGCCGGGCCCGGTGCACTGCCGCGCGTAGATTTCCTTCTGTGACTCACCTTCCGGGAAGCCGGCGAAATGGACCCGGCTGACCTGCGGCTGCTTGAGGAGCCAGGCCGCGATCCGTTCGGCGTTCTTGCGCGCACAGGTCATCCGGAGCTTGGCGGTTTCCAGGGATCGCAGCATCAGCCAGGCGGAATGCGGATCGAGCATCGTGCCGAGAATCGTGCGCAATGCCTTGATCTTCTCGATCAGCTCCGAAGACCCCAGAGCGGCTCCGGCGAGCAGATCGCAGTGACCGCCGAGATACTTGGTCGCCGAATACAGGACCAGGTCGGCTCCGTGGTCGAACGGGCTCTGGTACAGCGGACCCAGAAACGTATTGTCGACGGCGCAGAGCGCCCCGTGGTCGTGGGCCACTCGCGCGCACCCTTCGATGTCGGTCAACTTGATCGTCGGGTTCGCCGGCGTCTCGAGGAAGATCAGGGCGCATGGCGTGCCATCCTTCGCGAGCGTCCGGCAGAGCTTGTCGACCAGAGCGGCCTCTCCTCCCGCGGGGAATTCCCGGGTTGGAATGCCGAAGCTCGGCAGGATGTGCTCCATGAGGTAGTCGGTTCCGCCGTAGACCGGCCTCGAGAAGACCACCGAGCTGCCCAGCGGCACGAGTGCCAAGAGGCTCGTCGAGATCGCCGCCATGCCGGAGCCGAAGACCGCGCTCTCCTCGGCGCCGTCCCAGAGGTTGAGTCGGTCTTCCAGGATCTCGAGATCCGGGTTGTTCAGCCGGCTGTAGATCAAGCCCATCGGCTTCTCGGGGTCACGCTTTTCGAGCCCGTAGGCCCAGGCGAAAAACTCCTTGCCCTCTTCCGCTGAGCGGAAGACGAAAGTCGATGTCTGAAAGACCGGTGGTTTGACCGCTCCCTCGGAATCCTCGGGCCGGTAGCCATAGCTCATCATCAGCGATTCCGGACGCATTCCCGAGAGCTTGGGCGGTCGTTTGCGTCGTCGTTTCATGGGCGGCCTCCTTCCTGAGATTCTGAGGTCGCCGATGAGTTCGAGCCAGCTGCGGCCGGGTGGCGGAGCCGCCTACCCGGGCGGGGGGCTACCTACCAACGGCCCGAATCGTAGACGTGGCCTGAGTGCCCGCCGCGCTTTGCGGGTTGATACCGGTGGGGGTATCGCGTCTTCCCACCTCGCCGGGTAGTCGAGTTGACTACCGAAGAAAAACGGCGGCGGCCACCCTGCCGGGTGTGCCCCGGTTGTCGAGCCGTTGCTACAAATACATCAGACGCAAGGCCACGAGCCAAACAGGAGAATGGTGATGAAAGAAATGTTAATCCTAGGAGCGGGGACTGCGGGCACCATGGTAGCCAATCAAGTTAGCGGTAAACTACCCTCGGACTGGCGCACGACCGTGATCGACCCCGAGGCCGTGCACCTCTATCAGCCTGGCCTTTTGTTTCTGCCGTTCGGCGCCCGGGACGAGGCCAAGATGCAAAAAGCCCGCGAGAAGACTCTCTCGCCCGGTGTCCGGTGGCTCGAGAGCAGTGTCGAGGGAATCGATCTCGGAACAAAGACGGTGGCGCTCGCAAACCAGAAACGTCTGCGCTTCGACCGGCTGGTGGTCGCAACCGGTTCGCGCATCTGCCCGGACGAGACGCCCGGCCTGGTCGGAGAGCACTGGGGCAAGTCGATCCACGACTTCTACACGCTCGAAGGTGCCCAGAAGCTGCGAGATACCCTCGCCACGTTCGAGCGCGGACGGCTGGTCGTCAACATCGTCGAGATGCCGATCAAATGCCCGGTCGCTCCGCTCGAGTTTCTCTTCCTGGCGGACGACTTCTTCAAGAAAAAGGGAGTCCGCGACCAGATCGAGCTGGTCTACGTGACGCCCCTCGATGGCGCCTTCACCAAGCCGGCTTGTTCGGACGTGCTCGGCTACATGCTCGAGGAAAAGGGCATCTCGCTCGAGACCGAGTTCAACACCGGCTCGGTCGACGGAGATTCCCGCGTGCTCCGCTCATACGACGAGCGAGAGGTCAACTACGACCTCCTGGTGACCGTCCCGACACACATGGGCGCGCCGGTCATCGAAGCTGCGGGTCTGGGAGACGAGCTCGGGTTCGTGCCGACGGACAACAACACCCTTCGGTCGGTCGAGCACGAGGATATCTTCGTGCTCGGCGACGCGGCCAACGTTCCGACCTCGAAAGCCGGCTCGGTGGCGCACTTCCAGAGCGAGGTGGTCACCGAGAACCTGCTGCGATCGATTCGAGGGCAGGAGTTGCACGCCGGCTCGGACGGGCACGCCAACTGTTTCATCGAGAGCGGCGACGGAAAAGCCCTCTTGATCGATTTCAACTACTACACGGAGCCCTTGCCCGGTCACTATCCGCTGCCGGCGCTCGGACCGTTCAAGCTGCTTGGCGAGAGTCGGGCCAACCATTTCGGCAAGCTCGCCTTCCGGTGGCTCTATTGGAACGCTCTACTGCCGGCACGGCCAATGCCGATTCCGAATCGCATGTCGATGGTCGGGAAGAAGAGCATCAAGGTGCCTGACAAGGCAAAAAAGAACGTAGGAACCAGACAGAAAGCCGCGTGAGCTCGATTCACGCAGGGAGGTGCAAATGCCAGCAGCAACGTACGCAGGTCACGAAGTCGAGGTCAACGAGGAAGGATTCCTGACGCAGAGCGATCAATGGACGGAGGAAGTCGCCAAAGCGATCGCCGAAGAATCCGGAATTGGTCCGCTGACCGACAAGCACTGGGAGGTCATCGCGTTTTGCCGAAAGGACGCCGAGGCGCAGGGAACCCCTCCGGGACTGCGCCGTATTTCCAAGCTTTCGGGCGTCAACATGAAGGAGCTGTACCAGTTGTTCCCCAAAGGTCCGGGCAAACTCGCCGCCAAGGTGTCGGGCCTGCCCAAGCCGCAGGGCTGCATCTGAAGTAATTCAAGAGACACAAGGAGCCTATACATGCCGACAGCGACAATAGAACAACCCACCACCGCAACGGCCCCGCCGGTAACGCTCGAGAAACCCGAGCGCAAGCCGATCGAAGCCGTGAGCATCATCTGCTCGAAGGGCACGCTGGACATGGCCTATCCCGGCCTGATCCTGGCGAACGCCGCCCGGATGAGCGGCATCGACGCGACCCTGTTTTTCACCTTCTGGGGGCTCGACATCGTCACCGAGAAGAAGATCGATCATCTGCACACGGCGACCGTCGGGAATCCGTCGATGCCGATTCCAACCATGATCGGTGGGCTGCCCGGGATGGAGACCCTCGCCAGCCTGATGATGAAAAAGGAGATGGGCAAGCTCGAGATTCCGCCGGTTCGCGAGATGATCGAGATGCTGAGTGACGCCGGAGCGGAGCTCTATGGCTGCCGCATGGCGATGGACATGTTCAAGCTGGACAGGTCGGATCTGGTCCCGCAGGTCGATGACGTCATCTCGGCGATGGACTTCTTCGACAAGAGCGCGGGAGCGCAAGTTCTCTTCATCTGAGGGACGATCGGGCAACGGGTGGCGCCGGCGCTTGACATACTATACCCTGCAGGGTATACTGCAGCGATAGCCTGACACCGGCACGAGAAGTGCCGTTCTCGAGAAGGAGCCAGGAGACCATGAGCGAAACTCCATTCGACAAGGTGCTCGACGCCAGCGGACTCAACTGCCCGATGCCGGTTGTCAAGGCGCGTCGGGAAGTCCGAAGCCTGGAGCCGGGACAGGTTCTCAAGGTCATCAGCACGGACAGAGGTTCGGTCAAGGACTTCCAGGGCTGGGCGAAGGTCGACAAGAAGGTCGATCTGGTCGGGCAGGAATCGGAACCGCCTGAGGACCCCGTTACCTACATCCACTACGTCCAGCTCGCCAAATAAGGAAGGAAACCACCATGACCGTAGCTGACATCAAGATTGACAAAACAAGCGCCGGCTTGGCGGTGTTCGAGCAGAGGATCGCTTTGCTCGAGTCGCGCCTGGCCGAGGTCGAGGACAACCAACCGGAAGACAAGGTTTCCATGGTGGTTTTCTCGGGCGAGCTCGACAAGGTGCTCGCGGCTTTCGTGATTGCCACCGGCGCGGCCGCGGTGGGGCAGGAGGTGAGCATGTTCTTCACGTTCTGGGGGCTCAACGCGCTCAAGAAGCAGTCCAAGCTGGCTGGTAAGAACGTCTTCGAGAAGATGATGGGCGTGATGTCGCCGGCTGGCACCGAGCAGCTCCCGGTCTCCAAGATGAACTACTTCGGAGTCGGCGCCAAGATGCTCCGCAAGATGATGAAAGACAAGAACGTGGCGTCGCTGGAAGAAATGATGGAGCTTGCCCGCGAACTCGGCGTGAAGATGGTTGCCTGTGAGATGTCGAAGGACGTCATGGGCATCAGAGACGAAGAGCTCATAGACGGACTCGAATCAGGCGGTGTCGCGAGTTTCCTGGGAGATTCGTTGACCTCGAAGGCCAGTCTATTCATTTGAGGCGGGATCAAGGCTCGCCGCAAACCAACCACTCCGGGAGACGGATATGCCGACAGCGATTGCGACGGATCTTCAGGTTTTTGCCAGCGATGCGGAACGGAAGAATCTTCTCAGTCGGCTCGCTCGAGTCGAGGGCCAGCTGCGGGGTGTGCAGAGGATGATTGAGTCGGGGAAAGACTGCGAGCTCGTGGCTCAACAGCTTGCCGCCGCCCGAGGCGCTCTCAACAAGGCCTTTTTCGAGATGATCGCCTGTGCGTTTAAAAACAAGCTTGGCACGGACGCGACGCCTGAGGTCCAGGAAGGGCTCACCGACATGGCCAGTCTCTTGGCCAGGTACGCGTAGACTGTTCCGGCGCCGAGACGTTTTCGATCCAAAGGCAGCGAAGGATGAGCACAAAGACAGCGGCCGGGACCGAATGGTCTGTCGAGGATCTACACGCGAAGCTGACTGGCGCCAAAGACTTTTTCGTCTTCGACGTTCGGGCCGAGGACGAATTCGAGGCCTGGAAGATCGAAGGAAAGAAGGTCCTTCCGACGGTCAACGTGCCGTACTACGAGATGCTCGAGTTCGATGAGTTCGACGACGTCGCCGACTCGTTCAAAGCTTTTCTGGAAGCGGGCACCGCACACAAGCTGCCGCGGGACGTACCGATCCTGGCTGTCTGCGCCAAGGGGGATACGTCAGAGTTCGTAGCCGAGGCTCTGCGCCGCCTAGACTTCGATGCCTTCAACCTCACCGGGGGGACCGCGGCGTGGGGTGACTTCTATGACGTCAAGAGCGTTGACGTCGCCGAGAGCACGATCTGCCAAATCAGCCGGCCGGCAAGGGGCTGCCTGAGCTATGTGGTCGTCAGCGAGGGCAAGGCCGTCGTGATCGACGCCCTGCGCCACGTCGAGCAGTATGTTTCGCTAGCGAAAGACAAGGGCTTCGAGATCGAGCTGGTTCTGGATACTCACGGCCACGCCGACCACATCAGCGGAGGACCGGAACTCGCGGCCAGACTCGGGGTCCCCTACCATCTGCATCCCTACGACGGGATTCACCCCATCGACGTTCTGCCGGCAACGATCGGCTATAGCTATTTGCGGGACGGTCAGGCGTTCACGGTCGGCGGCAAGACCCTCGAAACCCTGCACATTCCCGGGCACACTCTCGGCAACGCCGCGTTTCTCTGGGACGGCAAGGTGCTTTTTACCGGCGACAGCATCTTCATCGAGTCGATCGCCAGACCGGACCTGGGCGGCCACGGCGAGACATGGGCGCCACTGCACTATGCGTCTCTGCGGCGTCTGCTCGAGCTCCCTGCGGCGACAATGGTGCTGCCCGCCCATTTCAGCGGCCTCGGCGAGGCCGGTAACGGCGGACTCTTCGTCGCCACACTCGGCGAGCTGACGCGGGACAACGAGGGGCTGCGGATGGCTCAGAAGTCGGAAGAAGAGTTCGTCGCCTACATCCTGGCAAGCTTACCCAAGTTCCCGGACGAGTACGTCGAGATCAAGCGCGTCAATGCCGGCCTGCTCGAGGTTGGCGAGAGCAAGGCCTCGGAGCTCGAGCTGGGCAAGAACATCTGCGCGCTCGCCCAGGCTTACGAAGACGAAGCCGGCTCCTAAAGGAGCCCGGCCGCTTTTCTACTCCTTCCAGGTCAGCTCGTAGGTCAGCCTGTAGATGTCGTCACCCAGGTGCTTTCTTTCGGGCTGGGACAGGATGAAGTCGCTGCCCCCCGCGAGCTCGACAGCGCGTTTCGAGTAGCCGGCGCACGCCGGACCCAGCCAATCCAGGAAGATCTCGGGCAGTTCGAACTCGAGTTCGGCGTGCCCGGGCCCGGCGACCGGCACCTCGACCTTGCCCGCGAGAAAGAAGCGCTGCCAGAGAATCGGGTAGCGCTTGATTACGAAGGACGGCTCGGCAAACCGAAAGAAGAACTTGTGCACGGTGGTCAGGCTGCGATCCGCGATGTGTTCGTACATCCGCGCGGTTTCTTCCGACGGGACGGCGCCAACGACCCGCTCGAGGGCGGTCAGCATGTCCTTGAACGCTTGAAACGGATACGTGCCGGTCACGAGCAGAGGTTCGCGCCAGACCTTTCCGGCCGGCTCCGGCAGGGCCTCTAGGATCCGCTGCCACCGGTCTTCGCCGTGCCGCTCGCGAATGAACTCCGCGGCGTAGACGAAGTTCGGCCCCCTGGCGAGGACGTCCTGCACGTCGTTGATCTTACCCGAGAGCCTCGGGCGGGCAGACCGAGGCGTCCGAAGGCACCTCGCCGGTGAGCTTCAAGAAGCTCGAGAACGGTCCCATGTTCTTCATGGCCTCCCACTTCGGTCCCTTGAACTTCAGCCGACCGGTCATCATGCCTTTCATCGGGCCGTACTTGCCGGCTCCCATCTCCTGCCAGCGCTCGGTCTGCGCGTGCATGATGTAGTCGACGCCGCCGATCAGTTCTTCGGTTTGCACCGGCCCACCGTACACGCACCGGGCCTCGCCGTCCTGGTCCGCGATCTGGACCTCGACCCAAGGCGAGGACTCGCAGTCCGTGCGGTAGATCTGGATGACCTTGTAGCCACGGTCGCCGTTGTTGGCGGCCCAGCCCGGCGCGGCGAGTTTGGCGGTCAAGGTCTCGTTCTCGTTCCAGGCCTCGCAGGCGAGCTCGGCCCAGCGGAAATCCATCAAGAGAACGGCTTCTTCGAGAGTCTCCCCGGGTTCAGCGTCCTCTTCGACCATCGCATCATCCGCCGTGGTTTCGTCCCCTGACATCGCCTCCTCCTGCGCCGGGGGTTGGCCCGGCTCGACCTGCTCCTGTTGGCCTTCCAAGGGTGACAAGAGCAGACTGCCTAGAAGAAGAACACAGCCTGTGACCGCTACGGTTTTCATGATTTCCTCTCTGCGCCCGTTCTCTTTCTCAGCAAAGCGCCCGAGCGGTCACCTCGGCCAGGTTCTTCACTTCGATCTCCAAGCCGTAGTGCTCGCCGAGATCGCCGAGCTGATGACGACAGTTGTCGCACGAAGTGACGACAACTCGAGCGCCGGTGTTTCTGATCTGCTCAGCCTTCGGCCTGCCGGCCGCGAGTCGCGTATCGCGCCATTCCTCGACCGCGACCAATCCGCTTCCAGCACCGCAACAGAAGGCCTTTTCTCGATTGGGTGTCATCTCGCGAAAGTCCGCGGCGGCGGATTCCAGCACCGCACGGGGCTGCTCGGCCAGACCGCTTTTGCGCGACAGATTACACGAGTCGTGAAAGGTGATTGGGTCCGGGTTTGCCGTTTGGTCCAGCTGGATCCGGCCATCGCGGACGTAGTCGTGGATGACCTCAATCAGGCTTCGGATACGGAATGGCAACTCGCCGAACCAGACCGGAGTGCTCCAGCGGTAGGAGAACACCGCATGGCCGCACTCGGTAATAACTACCTCGCTTACCTGGAGTCGTGTGGCTTCGTCGATGATCCTCTGAGCAATAGCCTTGGCGCGCTTCATGTCTCCGAGAAAAACGGCATAGTTCGAAGCTTCGAAGAAGCTCAGTGTCCAGTCTACGCCGGCGCGATGGAAGATCTTGGCGGCGGGCAGGATCGTGTGAGCGCCCGAGAGGGCGACGTAGAGGATCTCGGAGCCTTCTTTCTCCATTGGAATGGAGGCTTCGGGGTCACCGGTCTCCTCGCGCAGCTCCTCCTCGAGGAACCCGATCTGCTCCTTCAGCATGTCTTTGAAAATGTCGATGCTCTCGGCTCTCGCGATCTCGGCATCTGCCAGCTGCACCAGGATCTCGGGTGCCTTGCCGATAGCGGTTAGCGTGCCGCGGGCAGCGCCCATCACCACCGGTGTGTCGACTCCCATCGGGCAGTTGACCGTGCAGCGCTCGCACATCGTGCAGTATCGGAAGGCGATGTCCACCCACGCATCGAGCTCGTCCTCGGTCAGTTCACGCGCCCCGGTAAAGTTGGGGAAGAGGCGGCTCAGCCAATCGTGCTGACGTCTGTAAACGCTGCGAACCCGTTCCGTCTTGGCGGCCGGAGCGACTTCAGGATCACCGTTCGCCAGATAGAAATGGCAGGAGTCGGCACAAAGACCGCAGCGGGTGCAAAGGCTGGAGGCGTTTAGCGCCACCAGGCGGTTGTAGCGCTTGTCGAGCTCTTCTTGGGCTCGCTTGACGATCTCGCTCATCTTCGATCCCTTCTGCTACAAAACGCCCCTGCGGCCGTATCGGCGACCGAAGAGATATCGGGAGAAGAACCAGTAGATGTAATGACTGATCTTGGACACCGGCACATAGACGAGTAGAAGCGCGGTCATGACGAAATAGACCACGAGCCAGCCGGGGTGGTTGAGAAGCACCGCCGGGATCGCGATGGCGAACCAGACTTGCAGGATGGTCAGGCCAAAGAAATCGTCTGGTTGACTGATCGAGCGAAGCTCGGGCAGAGTGAGCCGCCAGTAGATCTTCACGAAGCCGGCCACCAGGCCGAGAGCGATTGCAGTCGCGGCCACTCTACGCACAGATTGCGTCATCAGACCCGGCGTGAAGGGAATCGTGAAGGTAGCGGTGATGGCGACCAGAATTCCGATGTGGTACGCCGCGAAGACCGCCCATCGCCGCCAATGGCGGCGAGTGCTTTCCATCGCGAGTGGCGACAGGATCGAGGCGTAGGACACGGCGACGGCCCGCCCAGTCGACGTTTCCTGGTCGGCCGCCCCGCCTTCAAGCGGTAGCGGCAGCATGAGGAGCTGGCGTATCTTGATCGCATAGAGCAAGACGAAGATCGTCAGCGCGACCAGCTGTAGATCGTAGAGGACGAACTCGAGAAGTGTCTCGTGGTTCATCGCAGACCTCCTACTTCGCTCGCTTGACCCAGAAGGCGAACTCCCTGCCGTTGCGGCCTATCCTGAGCAGTTCGTGTCCGGTGGCGTGACACCAGGCCGGAATGTCGGCGAGCACCCCCGGATCGGTGGCTGAGGCTTCGATGACCCCACCCACCTCGAGTCCCTTGATGGCGTTGGCTACCTTGACGACCGGCACCGGGCACACCAGACCCTTGAGATCGAGGACCAGATCCGAAACCAGGCCTTCAGACTCTTCTACGGACTCCGAAACGGACATCGCGGCACCTCCGGGGGTGAAGTTGGCGAATCACCTTTTCGGCATTTTGTTATATTAGCTATTGGGACGCCCCGAGCCTGCGGGTGGCGTTGTTCGCCACCCATAGAGGCAGGTGCGCTATATCGATCCGAGGAATGGACTTCGAAGCGATCTCGCTGGAATCTCTTTTCATGCCGGTAGAAGAAGCGGGCGCCCCAGGCGCCGCATTGATCGGTCGTCCTGCGGCCGAGGCCGTACCCGCGCTGGTGGAGAGCCTCGGCCAGAAGGTCCTGACCATGGGGCTCAAGTTTTGCGGTAATCGCGAGGATGCCGAGGATCTGGTGCAGGAGACCTTCCTCCAGGCGTATCGCAAGTGGGACCAGTTCGAGGGCCGCTCCGCGCCTGCGAGCTGGCTCTATTCGATCGCCGCCCACGGATGCCAGCGCATGCGCCGGCGCCGAGCCGGAGAGCCCGCCCACGTTCAGTCGTTGGACGAGCAGCTGCCGTCCGGGCTGGACCTGATCGCGAAGATCCCGTCAGGGGACGGCGGTCCGCTGGAAGAGGAGCTTCGCCGGGAAGCCGCCGAAATCGTCGATCGGGCTCTCGCGGAGCTGCCTTCCGGTTACCGGCTGCCGTTGGTCCTCAAGGAGATCGCCGAGCTGTCATTGCGCGAGATCGCAGACATCCTCGGGGTCAAGGAAGCCACGGTCAAGACCCGGGTCCATCGCGGTCGGCTCGCCCTGAGGGCGGCGCTCGCCTCGGGCCTTGCGAAGGACGGCGACGCCCGAGCCGGGCATACCCGCCAGATCTGCCTGGATCTGCTCCACGCCAAGATGGACGCCATGGATCATGGGGCCCGGTTCCCGGTGCCTGAGGAAGAGCTCTGCGAGCGGTGCCGATCCTTCATCAGAAGCCTGGATCTGACCGCCGAAGCCTGCCGGTGGATCCAAGGTGGAGAGCTCTCCGAGCCTCTGCGCAACCGTCTCAGTGCCGAGTTCGTGCGACAATCGTCTTCCTAGTCCGCGCGAGCACCGGCTGGACCGACGGCGCGGATTCGAGAGTCACCGATTCGGGAACCCGACCCGGGAGGTTTGCCTCTCAGTTGCTGGGCCTGCTCGAACGGGCCGGAGAGACTCCCCATGCCACGATCAAGATTCTTCGCACTGCTTGTCGCCTTGTGGATCGCGAGCCCCGCCGCCGGCGACGGTGTTCTCACGCTCGAGCGGGCGATGGCCGAGGCGCGGTCGCGCGTAGCCGAGGTCGAGGCGGCTCAGGCGAGAGTTGAGGCCGGGCAGGCGCGTTTGCGTCAGGCCCGCTCGTATCGCAAGCCCCAGCTTCGCCTGCAGGAGATCTGGACCCGGACCGACTCGCCGGCCGAGGCGTTCGGGCTACTCCTCAATCAAGAGCGTTTCTCACTGGCCGAGTTCTCGGCGGGAGACCCGAACGATCCCGTAGCGATCGAGAATGCCCTGACCCGGATCGAGGTCGAGCTGCCGGTCTACACGGGCGGTGAGCTCGGCGGCCGCATCCGCCAGGCCGAGCTGGCCGGTGCGGCCGCCGGGCAATCGGCGAGCTGGATCGAAGGC
>CALZIK010000055.1 GCA_945787635.1 Thermoanaerobaculia bacterium
CCGTGCACCTCGGCTACGGCCGCACCCGGGCCGGCAGGGTCGGCAACGGCGCCGGCGCCAACGCCTCGAAGCTGCGCGGCTCGACCGCGCCGTGGCTGGCTCCGGTCTCGGTCGCCAAGACGTCCGGCAAGGGGGCTCTCGCCAGCACCCAAATGCACAACAACATCGAGCTCGAAACCGAGGCCGCCCACGACCGGCATCTGGTGCGCTCGGCTTCGCTCGCCTACTTCCGCGACCATCCCGATTTTGCCAAGCACCTCGGTCACGGCAGCGACCAGAACGTCAGCCTCTACCCTGACTTCGAGTACGAAGGCTACGCCTGGGGACTGTCGATCGATCTCGGCAGCTGCACCGGATGCAACTCCTGCGTCATCGCGTGCCAGTCCGAGAACAACATCCCGGTGGTCGGAAAGGACCAGGTCGCCCGAGGCCGGGAGATGCATTGGCTGCGCATCGATCGGTACTTCGAAGGAGATCTCGACGCTCCCGAGGTCCATCACCAGCCGGTGATGTGCATGCATTGCGAGCAGGCCCCTTGTGAGGTGGTCTGTCCGGTGGCCGCCACCACCCATAGCTCCGAAGGTCTCAACGAGATGACCTACAACCGCTGCGTGGGAACCCGCTACTGCTCGAACAACTGTCCCTACAAGGTGCGGCGCTTCAATTTCTTCCTCTACCAGGACTTCGAGACACCGGTGGCGAAGTTGATGCGCAACCCGGACGTCACCGTGCGCTCCCGCGGGGTCATGGAGAAGTGCACCTACTGCGTCCAGCGAATCAACCAGGCGCGCATCACCAGCGAGCGCGAGCGCCGGAAGATTCGCGATGGCGAGGTCGTCACCGCGTGCCAGCAGGCGTGCCCCACCGAAGCGATCGTCTTTGGCGACATCAACGATGCCAGCTCCAACGTCTCTCGCCACAAGGCCTCGCCGCGCAACTACGCCATCCTCGAAGAGTTGAGCACCAAGCCCCGCACCACCTATCTGGCTGAGATCCGCAACCCCAACTCCGCCCTCGCCAAGTCGGGCTCCGACCACGCATGAGCGACAAGCGCCGCACTGACGTCTCGACCGAGATCCTGGCGAAACCGCCGATCGTCGGCCCGGGCCACACCGCCGGGTCGGTCACCGACAAGATCAGCGAGGTGGTGCTGGCGCGCACCCCGAAGTGGTGGTTTCCGGCCTTCGGCGCCTCGTTCCTGCTGCTCAACCTCCTGCTCCTGGCCCTTGCCAAGCTGCTGTTCGAGGGCCCTGGCATCTGGGGCCTCAACATCCCGGTCGGCTGGGGCTTTGCGATCATCAACTTCGTCTGGTGGATCGGCATCGGCCACGCCGGCACGCTGATCTCGGCGATTCTGCTGCTCTTGCGCCAGCCGTGGCGCACATCGATCAACAGATTCGCCGAAGCGATGACGCTCTTTGCCGTGGCCTGCGCGGGCATCTTTCCGCTCATCCACGTGGGGCGGCCGTGGCTCGCCTATTGGCTGCTGCCGTACCCCAACACCATGCAGCTCTGGCCGCAGTTTCGCAGCCCGCTCCTGTGGGACGTCTTTGCCGTCTCGACCTATGCGACGGCCTCGCTGCTGTTCTGGTACGTCGGACTGATTCCCGACATGGCCACCCTGCGCGACCGGACCCGGAAACGCTTCAAGCAGATTCTCTACGGATTCCTGGCGATGGGCTGGCGCGGATCGGCCAGGCACTGGCACAACTATGAGACCGCCTACCTGCTGCTCGCCGGTTTGGCCACTCCCCTGGTGATCTCGGTCCACACGATCGTGAGCTTCGACTTCGCGGTCGGGCAGATTCCCGGCTGGCACGCGACGATCTTCCCTCCCTACTTCGTGGCCGGAGCGATCTTCGCCGGTTTCGCGATGGTGCTGACCCTCTCGGTGCCGCTGCGCAAGGTCTTCAACCTCGAGGACTTCATCACTCAGCGCCACATTCAAAACATGGCCAAGGTGATGCTCGCGACCGGCTTGATCGTGGCCTACGGGTACATGGTCGAGATCTTCATGGCCTTCTACAGCGGCAACCAGTACGAAGAGTTCATGATCCTGAACCGCATTCAGGGCCCGTACCGCGTGCAATGGCATCTGCTGTTGCTCTGCAACGTGCTGGCGCCGCAGCTCATTTGGGTTCGCAAGGTCCGGCGCACACCCTGGATGGTCTGGGTAGTCGCGATGTTCGTCAACGTCGGCATGTGGCTCGAGCGCTTCGTGATCGTCGTGACCAGCCTCCATCGTGACTTCCTGCCGTCCTCCTGGGGCATGTTCCACGGAACGTTCTGGGACTGGGCGACCTTCATCGGCACGATCGGGTTGTTCCTGTCCCTGCTGTTTCTGTTCCTGCGCTTCCTGCCGATGATCTCGATCTTCGAGATGCGGACCATCGTCCCCGAACCGGACGCCCATCTCGAGCTCGACGGTCACGGGGGTGACGAATGAGGCTCGAGCAGCAGCCTCTTTTCGGGTTGATGGCGGAGTTCGGCGGCCCTCGCCGATTGATCCGCGCCATCGAGGCCGCGCGCGAGGCAGGCTACACCGAGATGGATGCCTTCACGCCGTACCCGGTGGAAGAGGTCTGGGAGGCGCTCGGTCACCACAGATCGAAGCTGCCCGCGATCGTGTTGGTGGGCGGCATCCTCGGCGCGATTCTGGGCTTCGGTCTCCAGTACTGGACGTCGGTGATCGCCTACCCGCTCAACATCGGCGGCCGTCCGCTCAACAGCTGGCCGGCCTTCATTCCGGTGACCTTCGAGATGACTATCCTGGTGGCGACTCTGTTCACCGTGCTGGGCATGTTCGCCCTCAACGGTCTGCCGCAGCCCTACCACCCGGTTTTCAACGTCGAGCGCTTTGCGCTGGCATCGAGAGACCGTTACTTCCTGTGCATCGGGGCCTGGGATCCGAACTTCGACCGCGAGGCGACCGCAGAGTTTCTCCAGGCACAAGAACCCGAGGAGGTCTCCGAAGTTGCATCCTAGCCGGAGCTTGGTTCTGCTCGTGCTTCTCACCGGCGCCGCCTTCGGCTGCCGCCAGGACATGCACGACCAACCGGTGCTCGAAGAATACGAGGCCAGCGATTTCTTCGCCGACGGCCGCGGAGACCGGATGCCGATCGAGGGCACGGTCGCGCGCGGCTCGTGGTCCGCCGATGAGGCCTTCTCCACCGGGCTGGTCGGCGATGCGTTCGTCACCGAGCTGCCGGTCGCGCCCACTCAGGAGTTCCTCGAGCGCGGCCGTGATCGCTACGACATCTTCTGCAGCCCTTGTCACGACCGCGCCGGAACCGGCCGGGGCATGATCGTCCGGCGCGGCTTCAAGCAACCCACCTCCTTTCACCATCCACGACTGCGAGCACAGCCCGTGGGCTACTTTTTCGACGTCATGAGCCGGGGCTTCGGCGAGATGTCGAGTTATGCGCCGCTGGTCAAAGCCGAGGACCGATGGGCAATCGCCGCCTACGTTCGCGCGCTGCAACTCAGCCAGAGAGTCGTTTTGGCCGAGCTCGAGCCCTCCGCGCGCGCAGCTATCGAGGCCTCCATGGCCGAAGCCGAAGACCCCGCCGCGACCGGCGAGGCCCACCCCGAAACGGCCGGCGGGAACGAACATCATGACTAGCGCGCGCTTCGACCCACCCGCCGACCTCGACCGCCTCAACAAGCGGGCTCTCACGGTTGGTGCCGTCGCGGCGGCGGCCTCCGCCGCCGGGTTGTTTCTCGATCGAACCCAGTTCTTCCAGTCGTACCTCATCGCCTGGCTGTTTTGGATGGGCATTGCCATGGGCGGCCTCGGCACGATGATGCTCTCGCACATGACCGGCGGCGCCTGGGGCTTGATGATTCGGCGTGTCTTCGAAGCCGGGACTCGCACGCTCCCGGCTCTGGTCGCTCTGTTTCTGCCGATTCTCTTCGGCCTCGACGACCTCTTCGTCTGGGCGCGGCCGGAGGCGGCCGCCGACCCGCTCATCCAGGTCAAGGCCTGGTATCTGAATCAACCGTTTTTTGCTTTGCGTGCGGCCGCCTATTTCGCGATCTGGGGCGTCTTCGGCTGGGCCCTTCTCCGACTCTCCCGCCGGCAGGACGAGACCGCGGACCCGGGTCTGGTGCGCAAGATGCAAAGTCTCGCCGGGCCCGGCCTCGGAATCTACGGATTGACCGCCACCTTCGCCTCGGTGGACTGGCTGATGTCTCTCGATCCGCACTGGTACTCGAGCCTCTTCGGGGTGTATTTCATCGGCGGCCAGGCGGTCTCGGCGATCGCGTTTGCGATCCTGATGGTTGCGTTTCTGTCGAACCGTGAGCCGATGCAGAGCGCCTACCGACCGCAGCACATCCACGACTATGGCAGCCTGCTGTTCGCATTCATCTTGCTCTGGTCGTACTTCGGGTTGTCCCAGTTTCTGATCATCTGGATGGGCAACCTGTCAGAGGAGACGGTCTGGTATCTCCATCGGCAGCAGCATGGTTGGCAATGGGTTTCCTTGGCCTTGGTGCTGTTTCATTTCGCGGTGCCCTTCATCCTGCTGCTGTCGCGACGCCGCAAGCGCAACGTCAAGGCTCTCGCCAAGGTCGCTATTCTCCTCCTGGTCATGCACTGGGTGGACCTCGTCTGGCAGGCGGGGCCCGCGTTCTCGGATCACTTCTCATTTCACTGGCTCGACCTCACGACCCTCGTCGCGGTCGGCGGTCTCTGGCTCGCGGCCTTCACCGTGGCGCTGCGCAAGCGCTCCTTGTTGCCCGTGGGAGAACCCTATCTCGAGGAGGCTCTGAACGCATGAACGGGGGACTCGATCGCGAGCTCAACATCCGGTTCATCGTCGGCTTCGCCATCGTCTTGACCGCGATCACGGTGGGCATGGCCGCGCTCATGTGGACGACCTCTTCCCTGCTTCGCGGCCGGCTCGAGGCCCGCGATCCGGCGCCACCGACCCTGCCGGCGGCTCGGGTCCAGCCGGAGCCACCGGAGCCGCGGCTCCAGACCGACCCCGAGGAAGACATGACTCTGATGCGAACCGAGGAGGAGAGGCTGCTCTCGACTTATGACTGGGTGGACCGCGAGGGCGGGATCGCCCGGGTACCGATCGCCCGAGCCATCGAGCTGATGGCGACGCAGGCGCCACCGGAGGCAGAGAATTGAACTACAGACCGCTCACCTGTGCCTGCTGGCTGGCCGCCGCGCTCGTCGCCCTGCCGGTGGTGGCGACCGCACAGTCCATCGGTCCCAAAGCCGTTGGCGTGACCTCGGACCGCCTGCCCGAGCAGCTCAAGGGCGTCGAGATCGAGCAACGGCTCGGCGAAACGCTCCCCTTGGAGGTCGAGCTTCTGGCCGCCACCGGCGAAACCGTCAGGCTCGCCGACGTTCTGGGAGATCGGCCCGCTCTGCTGGTTCCGGTCTACTACGACTGCCCAATGCTCTGCGGCATGGTGCTCGAAACCCTGACCAAGAGCCTGAAGACGATGAAGCTCGAGGTCGGCCGGGATTTCGACGTCGTCGTGTTCTCGTTCGACCCCACCGAGACGGTCGAGCAGGCAGCTCGGGTTCGCGACCGCCAGGTGCACGACTACGATCCTGCAAGCACGGGCCGGGGTTGGCACTTCTTCGTAGGCGAGCAGGACAGCATCGATCGTCTGACCGATGCGATCGGCTTTACCGCCAACCGCGACGCCACGTCGGGTGAGTTCGCGCATGCCGCGGCGCTTTTTGTTTTGACTCCCGACGGCCGCATCGCCCGGCTCTTCTTTGGCCTCAGCTACCCGCCGCGCGACCTTCGGCTGGCGTTGGTGGAAGCCGGGGAAGGTTCGATCGGAAGCGTAGTCGACCAGGTGCTCCTCTACTGCTTCCGCTACGACCCCGCAACCGGACGCTACAGCGCCGCGATTCTCCGGATCGTCCGCGCCGCGGGCGTCTTGACCGCCCTGGCGATCGGCGCCTTCGTCTTCCTCACCTGGCGGCGCGAACGGTCGCGAGCCCTGCGCGAACGGACCCTCGGAGGCGTCGCCTAGATGAACCGGTGGTCGGACACCTTCCCGCTGTTCCCGGAGCGGGCTACCGAGCTCGCTCGCGAGATCGACAACCTGTATTTCTTCGCTCTGGGCCTCACCGCGTTCTTCTCGCTGCTCATCGCGGTGCTGGTCTTCTACTTCGCGATTCGGTATCGCAGGCAGCATGAAGACGAGGTCGGCAAGCCCGAGAAAGCCGGCATCTGGCTCGAGGTCACCTGGTCGGTGATTCCGCTGGTGATTCTCCTCGGCATGTTCGCGTGGGGGGCCAAGGTCTTCTTCGAAGCGCGCCGACCGCCGTCCGACGCGATCGAGTACTACGTCACCGGCAAGCAGTGGATGTGGAAGATGCAGCATCCGGACGGACGCCGCGAGATCAACCAGCTCCACGTGCCGGTCGGACAGTCGATCAAATTGCTGATGACCTCCGAAGACGTGATTCACTCGTTCTTCGTGCCCGCCTTCCGGGTCAAGATGGACGTCCTGCCCGGGCGCTACACGACTCTCTGGTTTCGCGCCGACAAGGTCGGCACGTACCGCCTTTTCTGCGCCGAGTACTGCGGTGCGGAGCACTCCTACATGGGCGGATCGATCATCGTGTTGGAGCCGCGGGACTACGAGGCCTGGCTGGCTGGCCGCACCACCCAGCCGCAACGGGTTGCCACCGGTGAGGAGCTCTTCACGCGCCTCGCCTGCGATACCTGTCACCGCAGCACCAGCGCGGTGCAGGCGCCGATCCTGAACGGGATCTTCGGTCACATGGTCAGGCTCGCCGACGGCTCCGAGGTCCTGGTCGATGAGAACTACCTGCGCGAATCAATCCTCAACCCGGGCGCTAAGCTCGTCGAAGGCTACTTGGCGGTGATGCCGACCGCGCAGGGCAAGGTCAGCGAAGAGGAACTCTTGCAGCTTATTCGCTATCTGAAATCACTTACCCCGGAAACCGCGGCAGCTTCGGCCGCCCCGGCCGCTACAACCGAGGCCTCCGCCGAGGAACCAGGATCATGAGCGCACAGATCGCCAAGGCTCCCAGCCGAAGGGAACATTACTTGAACGCCGACTATGGCGTGCGCTCGTGGCTGCTCACCCAGGATCACAAGCGGATCGCGATCCTCTATTTGATCTCGGTCAGCTTCTTCTTCCTGGTCGGCGGCCTGATGGCGGTCTTGATACGGCTGGAGCTGGCGACACCGGTTGGAGACCTGGTGCAGCCGGACACCTACAACCGGCTGTTCACGATGCACGGCATCCTGATGGTCTTTTTCTTCCTGATCCCGTCGGTGCCGGCGGTCCTGGGCAACTTCCTGATACCGCTCATGATCGGCGCCAAAGACCTCGCCTTTCCCAAGATCAACCTGGCCAGCTGGTACATCTACACGATCGGCGGTCTCTTCACCCTGTGGGCCATCATCCAGGGCGGTGTCGATACCGGCTGGACCTTTTACACGCCGTTTTCGACCACCTACTCGAACACCTACGTGGTGGCGGTCGGTCTGGGCATCTTCATCAACGGCTTCTCGTCGATTCTGACCGGGGTCAACTTCATCGTCACGATTCACCGCATGCGCGCACCGGGCCTGACCTGGTTTCGCTTGCCGCTGTTCATCTGGGCGCACTACGCGACCAGTCTGATCTTCATCCTGGGCACCCCGGTACTCGCGATCACGATCCTGCTGCTGGCGGCGGAGCGCATGTTCCACATCGGCATCTTCGACCCGGCCCTCGGCGGCGACCCGGTGCTCTTCCAGCACCTCTTCTGGTTCTACTCCCATCCGGCGGTCTACATCATGATTTTGCCCACGATGGGGGTCATCTCGGAGCTCATCACCGCCTTCTCCCGCAAACGAATCTTCGGCTACAAGGTCATCGCCTTCGCATCGGTGGCGATCGCGGTCCTGGGCTTTCTGGTCTGGGGCCACCACATGTTCGTGTCGAGCCAGTCGCCCTATGCCGGAATGATCTTCTCGGTCCTGTCGATGCTGGTGGCGGTGCCCTCGGCGGTCAAAGTGTTCAACTGGACCGCGACCCTCTACGAGGGCTCGGTGTCGTGGGACACGCCGATGCTCTACGCCCTGGGGTTCATCGGCCTCTTCACGATCGGCGGACTGACCGGCGTCATGCTCGCGACCCTGGGCATCGACATTCACGTGCACGACACCTACTTCGTGGTCGCCCACTTCCACTACATCATGGTGGGTGGCGCGATCATGGGCTTTCTCGGCGGGCTGCACTTCTGGTGGCCCAAGATCACGGGTAGGCTCTACCCCGCGTTCTGGTCCAAGTTCTCGGCGATCGTGATCTTCGTCGGCTTCAACCTGACCTTCTTCCCGCAGTTTCTCCTCGGGTATCTGGGGATGCCGCGGCGCTACTACCAGTATCCTGACGATTTTCAGGTGTTGAACGTCATGTCGTCGGCCGGCGCGACGATTCTCGGAATCGGATACCTCATCCCCGTGATCTACCTCATCTGGTCGATGCGCTACGGCAAGCGCGCCACCGACAACCCCTGGGGGGCGGTGGGCCTCGAGTGGGAAACCACCTCGCCGCCACCGACCTTCAACTTCGCCGAGCCGCCGGTCGTGGATCACGAAGCCTACGAGTACACCAAACGGGCCGCGGCTCAGGGGGCCCGTAATGTCTGACCTAGCCCACGCGGAGGGCCTCGCCCACCATTGGGAGAGCTACGAGCAGCAGCAGGAGGCCTCGTTCTTCGGAATGTGGGTCTTTCTGATCACCGAGATCATGTTCTTCGGCGGCCTCTTTACCGCCTACATCATCTACCGGACCGCCAACCAGGAGGCCTTCGCCCTGGCGTCGAACGAGCTTTCGATCGCCTGGGGCGCCTTCAACACCGTGGTACTGATCGGCTCGTCGCTGACCATGGCGCTCGCCGTCTGGGCGGCCTCGGGCGGCCGGCGCAAGATGACGGTCGGCTTCATCCTCGGCACCATTGCGCTCGGCTCGGTCTTTTTGGGCGTCAAAGCGATCGAGTACAGCCACAAGTTCCACGAGCACCTGGTGCCCGGACCGAGCTTCGACGCCTCCCATTTTCCGGCCGAGATGGCCAACTCGGCGCACATGTTCTTCAACCTGTACTTCGCCCTGACCGGTCTGCACGCGCTGCACATGATCGTCGGCATCGGAATCCTCGCCTGGCTCGCGATCCTCGCGGGGCGCGGCCGCTTCACTCCCGAGAACCACAACCTGGTCGAAGGGGTAGGCCTCTACTGGCACTTCGTGGACATCGTATGGATCTTCCTGTTTCCGCTGCTCTATCTGCTCGGAAGGAATGGTGGCGCGTGAGCGGATCTCCGAGCGGAGCGGCGACCAGCGTCAGGGCCTACATCCTGGTCTTCCTCGCCCTCATGGTGGGCACGGCGGCGACCGTCGGCGCCGCGTTCGTCGACCTCGGCGCCTTCAACGACGCCGTGGCTCTGACCATCGCCGTCATCAAGGCGACCCTCGTGGTGCTGATCTTCATGCACGTGCGCCACAGCTCGCGCATGACCAGGCTCTCGATCGTCGCCGGTTTCCTGTGGCTCGCGATCCTGATCGGGCTGACCCTTTCGGACTACTGGAGCCGCGGCTTTCTCGGGTAGTCGGGCTATCGGGAACACGATTCCTTCGTGTCCCCTCCCGACTGGCCTTGCTACGGGCTCTGCTAGCGGTCGACGCCCCTGTCGACCCTCTTCTCTGGCGGAGATTCTCCAGTAGCTGATGCCGATAATGGGCCGGTCAGCAAGCGCATTCGGTGCGGAGCCGAGCCTCGAGTCGGGTGAAGGCCTCCGCGAAGGGATGCCCCGCAGGGGGCGGCGGCCCGAGCACCTCAAGGCCCAGACAAGGCGCACCTGCTTCGGCATTCGATAGCGCGAGGTTGAGTCGCGCCGGAAGGTGTGTTGGAGCCGATTCCAGCACCCGTTCGTAGGCTTCCCGGGCGGTATCCCAATCACCGCGGCGATGGGCGGCGTTGCCGACGCCCATCCAAGCGATGACTTCCTCAGGCCAGTGCTGGATAGCCGCTCGCCAGGCGATTCCGGCGTGACGGGGATCGGCCGCGTCTTCGAAGTCGGCGAGCGCGTGGATCATCCGCTCCCGATCGGGTGAGCTCGGCCATTCTCCAGGGCGCAGAAGCACCATCGCCCAGCGTCCAGCCCAGTTCCAACGTCGCAGCCAGCTCCGAGCCCGTTGGCTGCTCCATGCTGTCTTTCCCGAGTGAAGCAGAATGCGATTCCTGGCCGGATCGAACCCGACCACGACCGCGTAGTGCCAGACGGGTTTCTTGGGCAGACCGAGGTTGAGCAGCACCAGAACCGGGCGCCCGGAAGCAACCTCTCCGAGCACAACATCCGGCTCGGGAGGCAGGGTGTAGGCGATGCGGCCGAAGCCACGGGCGGCGGCCAGCATCTCGACCTGCAGACTTCCCTCGAGACCGGGAACGTATACGCGATCGACGATCGCGCCGTAATCGGCCTCCACGCCGCTCGCCTCGAGCAATGTGAGCAGACTCGCGGGGCCGCAATGATGCGCCTCCTGGGGATGGAAGCGAACCTCCGAAAGCTCGACCGGCTCACGCTTGCCGGCTGTGGCGACATCGAAGCGTGGATTGAGACTGCAGCCCGAGGCGGATAGCAGCCCGACGGCTGCAGCGGCCAGCAAGCCCGCCCTGGAACCTGAGCTCGTCAGATCTTTTTGAAGATGTCGATCACGCCAACCAGCTCGAGAATGAGCAAGACGAGGAAAGTGACGCCGAGCACGGTGATGACTCCGCCCCCGCCGGCCGGTGCCTCTTCGATCCTTCCGGCCAGCGCTTTCAGCTCCGCGACCGACAGCGCGGCAACGCGCAGGCGCGCGAGTTCCGGATCGACGCCGAGGGCCTTGAGTTGGGCGACCACTTCGGAGCGGGCGAGATACGCGTTGACGGTCGACTGCGCTTGACTTCCTTCTTCGAGGGCAAGCACTTGTGAGGTTGAGACGAGTTGCGCGGACACCGGAGATGCGAGGCTCAGAATGAGGCTCAAGATGGCGAGAACTGATACTGCCGATCGAGCTGTCATCGTTTCTCCTTGGCGTTGGTGGGCGATCCTCGGCGAGAAGAAATCGTAACATGGGCCCCGGCCGCCCTCGGGGACTCCAATCTTTGGTGTCGCCTTTCCAACTGGTCTTGCCGGGGGAGTGTGACAGAAGCCTCATCTCAACCCTCTGCGCTTGTAGCGGTCGACGCCCCTGTGTAGAACCCGGAGACATAGGTAACAGTTTGACCCGGAGACATGGGTAACACCTTGGGTAAGGGTGTGCTTCTGGAAAGGAGGCGCACCGATGCCGTGGAAGGAGACCGATGTGCAACGGGAACG
>CALZIK010000056.1 GCA_945787635.1 Thermoanaerobaculia bacterium
ATAGCGCATCCGCAAAATGCCGTCGGTGAGATTCATGGCGAAACCATCGGCGTCGCCGCCGGGTGGGTAGACGTCGATCAACTTGGCGGTGAAGTCGGTGTCCACCGCGCTCGAGGTCACCCACAGCTTGACCACGACCGGTCCCGTGACCTCGAGAGGCCGCTCGAGCACCGATGTCTGAAACACCAACACGTCAGCCCGTTCGGCAAGGTGTCGCTGGTCGCAACAGGCCACGAGCTCGCTGCGACAGCGCTGATCGAAGGCGCCCCCCTGCGGTAGATAAGGGTGCTGGGTGTTCTGGGTCCCACCGCCGACGGTGGGCACCGGGTCGAGCGGATCATAGCGATAGCGGCTCGGCTTTACGGTGCCGGAACCGGGATTCTGAGGCGCCTCGGCGTGAAGCTCGCCTCCCGGATGAAGAAACATGCGCGTTGACCGCGCGCGAGCGAGCGGCCACTCGTTCTCGTCCCTCCAGGCGCCGCCGTGCTCGAGCCGGCCATCGCCGTCTCGCCTTCCGCTTCCCCCACCCATCACGAAGATCCGCACCGGCGGCTCGTCGAAGATTCCGGTGTCGACGCCGCGCAGGCACTGGTCGAACCAGCGCAGCTTGACCTCATTGAGGCCGATCGCGGCGTCCGCGCCGAAATCGACTTCGCCGCACCAGCTCCGGCCGTAGTCGTCGTAGCCGTGGGTCCAATGGCCGATCAGGAGCTTCTTCGGCGCCGTCCTGAGGTTGGCGCCGCGCTCGCGAAGCCTCGCGAACTTCTCGGTTGTGGCCCAGACGTGGTGCCCGTACCAGGAGGTCTGCAGAAGAACCGGAAGATCCGGGTGCCGATCGAGGTGCTCCTCGAGGTTCCATCCCGGGTGCTTCCAGTAGTCCGCGTAGTCGCTCGATCGGAGCATCTTTAGAAACCAGCGCTGGTAGCCGGGCGCGAAGCGCAGCGGCGTACTCTCGAAATCGAGCGGCAGGGCTCGGAACCAGTCCTCGAGCTCGGCGCTCGCGGCCTCGAAGTCTCCGCGCGCGACGGCGTCCCGCGCCAGCTCCTGGCCTTCGCGCGCCATCCGCAGCACATAGGGCAGCGCCACGCCGAGCTCGAAGGCGCCACCGTGCCGAAGCGTCCGATGGTGGTAGTTGTAGCCGCCGTCGCAACAGACCTGCGCGTGGAGCCCCGGCGGCCGGAGCAGCGCCAGCGGCTGCTGATTCGTGGCCGAGTAGGAAAGGCCCATGGTGCCGATCCGGCCGTCGCTCCACGGTTGCTGTCCGATCCACTCGAGCGTGTCGAACCCGTCCGGACCCTCGCCGGGTGAAAGGAAGCTCCACTCGCCGCCCGAGCCAAAGCGCCCCCGCACGTCCTGCATCACGACCGCATAGCCGCGCTCGGCGAACCACCGGCCCGCCTGCTCCAGCACCTCGCGGCGTTTGTCGTAGGGCGTGCGCTCGACCAGAGTCGAAAACCGTCCGGCAGGCGAGCGACCGCGGCTGACGGGCAAATAGAGATCGGCGGCAAGCTCGACGCCGTCTCGCATGGGGACTCTGAGATCGGAATGGAGCGCGACCTCGAAGCTCGGCCGGGAGCCGGAGGCCGAGCTCATTGCTTTGGAGGCGAGTCGTGGATGATCTCGCCGTCGCGGCGCGGGTCGGCCTCTCCAGCGGGAGGTACGTGCCCGGCGAGTGTCGAGTAGAAGCGCCCGTGGTCGCCTTCGCGGCCTCGTTTCCTGGTCGCAAGCGACACTAGCGGAATCACGAACACCGGAATCAAAGTCGTGACGTACGAGGTGTCGAGGGTCGCGTCGCTCAGATGAGTCCACAGGTACCAGACCACGCCCAGTAAGTAGCCCGCCGCCATGCCCCAGAAGACGCCCGCCTCGGTGGTGCGTCGCCAGAAGAAAAGGTAGCCGAGGGCAATGGCCGGAGGCACCACCATCGCATAGCCGAGCAGCAGCATGTCGAGAAGCGAGACATCGGTTTTCGACACGCCCCAGGCCGCCAGAGCGGCGATCAAGCCGATGACGACGGTCGCCAGCCGGTAGGCCCTGAGCTTCTCGGCCTCGCTCCCCGATCCGCCCACCGGCAGCCAGTCGCGTACGAACATGGTGGCGCTCGAGAGCAGCACCGGACCGCCCGATGAGATCACCGCGGCCAGGATCGCCGCCAACGCCAGCCCTCCGACCAGAGGGTTGATCTCGAGAGCCATCGCGGTGATGTTGTTGTATCCCTGAAGGCCGCGGTCGAAGCCGTACCGGGCGAGAGTCTGCATCCCGACGAGGCCCGCCAAAAGCGGCATCAGAGCCGCGAGAGCGCCGGCGAACAGGAAGCCCTTCAGCAGTATCCGCTCGTTGCGGGCCGCGGTCGAGAAGTTCGTGTAGATCGAAGCGGCTGGCGTGTGGATGGCCGCCGAGAAGATCATCCCGAGAATCGGCACCCACCCGGCCCCGACCGGACTCCACCACGACCGCGACTCGGCGCCGGCCTCGAGGAGCCGCTGGTCGATCAGCCCGCTCATCGCTTCCCAGCCACCCAGGAATCGAACACCCATCACCCCCACGGCCAGAAGGCCCACGACGATCATCCCCGAGTGGATGAGATTCGTCACCGCGGTGCCCCACAAGCCGCCCAGCGTCGTGTAGCTCACCAGAATCACGGCCGCCACCAGAACCGCCGCCCCCATCGGCATCCCGGTCAGGGCGCGCAGCATCACCCCGATGATGTAGGCCTCGATGACGTTGACGACGAAGTACTCGGTCTGCACGCACAGGCTGGTCAGAATCTGGTTTCGCCGAGAGCGATCACGGAGCCAGAAGGCCTCGCCCACGGTTTGAAGCCCGAGACGCCGGAAGGGTTTCGCGAAGAACACACCCACCAGCGCCAGCGCGAGAAAGGTGCTCACCGAGTACCACCATAGAAACCAGGTGCCGCCCGAGGCGACATTCCCGGCGACGCCGTAGGTGCCGGCACCCCCGATTCGCGTCCCGGCCAGGCCGGCCGAGAGCATCGCCACCCCCAGTCCGCCGCCGGCGACCGTCCAGTGGCGCGAGGTCTTCACCCGGCGCGCGAGAAGGCTCCCCACAATCGTGACGATCACGAGATAGGCGGAGATGATCGCGATGGGAATCACCAGCGGGCCGGAGCTTACAGCAGGCCATCCGGAGCCGTCCGAACCGAGTAGAATGCAGCAGCCCCAAGAAGCTCGAGCTCTCAGCGAAAGGCAGGTCCGCATGACCGTGACATCCGAAACCCAGGCGCCCACCAATCCGCTCTACGTCTCCGGCCAGTGGACTCCCTCGGCGGCCGACGAAGCCCTCGATGTTTTCAATCCGGCGACCGGCCAGGTCATCTCGCGAACGCCGCTCGCCCGGCCCGATGAGGTCGACGCCGCGGTGGCGGCGGCCAAGGCCGCGTTTCCGTCCTGGCGCCGGGTGCCGCCGCCAGAGCGCGCCCGCTACCTGTTTCGCTATCGCGATCTTCTGGTCAAGCACAGTGACGAGATCGCGCGCATCGCCAGCCGCGAGCATGGCAAGACGGTCGCCGACGCCAAGGGCTCACTGCAGCGGGGCATCGAGGTCGTCGAGTTCGCCTGCGGCATCCCGACGCTGATGATGGGCGAATGCCTGGAGGACGTCGCCGCGGGCATCGACACACGCTCGATTCGCCAGCCGCTGGGCGTCTGCCTGGGAGTCACGCCGTTCAACTTCCCGGTGATGATTCCCCTGTGGATGTTCCCGCTGGCCCTCGCCTGCGGCAACACCTTCGTCTTGAAACCGTCCGAGAAGGTGCCGCAGTCCTCGATCCGGCTGGTCGAGCTGCTCCACGACACCGGGATTCCCGAGGGCGTCCTCAACGTCGTGCACGGCGCGGCCGCTCAGGTCGAACAGTTGATCGATCATCCCGACGTGCGGGTGATCTCGATCGTGGGCTCGAGCGAGGCGGCCGCGGCGGTGTACGCTCGCGCCGCCGCCCGGGGCAAGCGGGTCCAGGCCCTGGGTGGCGCCAAGAACCACCTCGTTGTCATGCCCGACGCCGACCTGGACATGGCCACCGAGGCCATCATCCAGTCCGCCTACGGCTCGACCGGCCAGCGCTGCATGGCCGGCAGCGTCGTCGATGCCGTCGGATCGGTCGGCGACGAGCTGGTCGAGCGCATTCGCGCGCGGGCCGCCGCCCTCCGCCTCGGCCCCGGTGACGACGAGGCGACCGAGATGGGGCCGCTGGTCAATCGGGCCCAGCGCGACCGAGCCGCGAGCTACATCGACCTCGGCGTCGAGGAGGGCGCCAAGGTGGTGCTCGACGGCAGGAGCGAGCTCGAGCGAGACGGCTTCTTTCTGGGACCGACGCTCCTCGACGAGGTCAAGCCCGGCAGCAGGGTCTCCCGCGACGAGATCTTCGGCCCGGTGCTCTCGGTGATCCGTCCCAAGGACCTCGACGAGGCGCTCGAGCTGGTCAACGCCTCACCCAAGGGCAACGGCGCGGTGATCTTCTCCCGCGACGCGGGCGCCATTCGACGTTTCTGCATGGAGGTCGAGGCCGGCATGGTGGGGGTCAACGTCGGCGTCCCCGCGCCGATGGCCTTCTTCCCGTTCGCCGGCTGGAAGGGGTCGTTCTTCGGCGACCTGCACGCCACCGGCAAGGACGGCGTGCGGTTCTATACCGAGTCGAAGGTCATCACCAGCAGGGTTTAGGCAGGTCGGCTGACCTGTAGCGGTCGACGTCCCTGTCGAACGATCTGCGGTATTGCGCAACGAGGACGGTCGAGACTGAGCTCGACCGCTACAACTCCGGCTTCTGCCGCGAGGTAGCGTCGGGCGCCCCTGCCCGACGTCCCCCCGTCGCACACGGAGGTACGACGCTACCTCGCGTAGCCCGCGGCCTTCGCCTCGGCCTCCGCGAAAAGGAGCGACAGACTCTCGAGCGCCGCATCCGCCGACTCGTGGGCCTGGAGCGGGGTAACGGCCACGTGCCCTTCGCGCACGACGTCGATGTCCGAGCCCGGCTCGGCGTCACCGGTGGGCTGCTCGAAGAAGCTCCACAGATACGGCCGGCCGTACATATTGCGGCGCGACTCGAAGCTCTCGGTGCCGGTCAAGCGACTCTGGCGCGCGAGCTTTGGGGCTCCCGTGACCGACACCGGCACGTTGACGTTGAGAAACACCGTGTCGGGCAGGCCGTGCTCCTTGATGACGGCGGCCACCTCGGCGGCGGCCTGGGCGGCGGCTCGATAGTCGGGGTGCGCCTCTCGGGCCAAGGACACCGCGATCGCCGGGATGCCCTGGAGAGCCGCTTCGCGGGCGGCCGCCACGGTTCCAGAGATGTAGGCGTTGCGGCCGAAGTTGAGCCCGCGGTTGACGCCGGAGACGACGAGATCCGGCGGCGCGTCTTTCATCAGGTGCCCGGTTGCGACCCGGACGCACGTGGCCGGAGTGCCGGAGAGCCCGGTCGCCGGCCGGCCCGCCACCTCGCGCCGCACCGGAAAGATCGGGTCGCGAAGGTTGAGGGCGTGGCCGATGCCGCTCTGGTTCTCGAGCGGCGCGACAATCGTGATCTCGCCGAGCGGCGCGAGCGCCTCGACGAGAGCCGCGAGACCCGGGGACTCGATGCCGTCGTCGTTGGTGACCAGGATGCGGTAGATGTCTTCGGAGGGTTTGGCTGAAGGCTGGGCGGACGCCGTCAGGCAGACCGTTAACGCTAGCACCAGCGCGGCGACGAGGGATCTACAGCGGACGGGGACGGACATTCTCGTTTCTCCTCGAAGTGCGAGCGGAGTTACTCAGGCGGTTCCCGCCAGCTCCAGCGTGGTCAGCGCCATGACCTTGGTCGAGTTGACGAGATCGTCGAGGTCGCAGTATTCGTCGGGTTGGTGCGCGAGCTCCAGAATCCCCGGGCCGTAGGCGACGCAATCCTCGACACCGGCGATGCGGGCGAAGTGCTTCTGGTCGTATGTGCCCGGCGAGGCGACGATGTCCGCATCGGTCTCGAGGACCTCCGAGATCGACCGCTGCAGGCTCGCGACCAAGGGCGAGCCCTCCGGGGCCCGCACCGGATGGACGATCATCTGATCGCTCAACTCGTAGTCGAGATCCGGAACCCGCGCGGCGGTGCGTTTCAACAGTTCCACGATCTCCTCCTTGGTGGCCTCGAAACCCTCTTCGAGCAGGAACCGCCGGTCGAAAACCGCGTGGCAGCGGTCCGCCACGCACGGGCTCTGGATGCCGTCGGCCGGCTGTCCCCCGACCACTGCGTTGACGTTCAAGGTCGAGTGCCGCGCACCGTCCGGAACCACGGGCATCGCGGTGATCCGTTCGGCCAGCGCGGGCTGGAGCTCGGTGCGAATCGCCTCCAAGATCGCTCCCATGTGATCGATCGCGCTCACGCCGAGAAAGGGCATGCAGCCGTGCGCGATCCGGCCCTTGGTGACAATCTCGAACCAGTAGACGCCGCGATGCCCGACGCAGATCCGATCGACGTTGAGCGGCTCGGGAATGATCACGTGATCGATGCGGTCGCTCGCAAAGCGGCCATGCTCGGCCAGCCAGGCGACGCCGGCGAAGCCACCGCTCTCCTCGTCCACGGTGCCGCTCACCTCGACCGTACCGGCGAGACGGGCGCCCGCCCGGCGGAGCGCCTCGAAGGCGAAGATTCCGGCTGCGAGACCTCCCTTCATGTCACAGCTGCCGCGACCGTAGATGCGGTTGTTCTTGACCTCGCCTCCGAAGGGATCCGTCGTCCACCCCTCCCCTGCCGGCACTACGTCGAAGTGGCCGTTGATGTGAACCACCGAACCGGCGCCCTCCCCCACCCGGGCGCCGACAACGTTGACGCGAGGATGATCGGTGGTGTGCTCGGGCCGACCCTCGGCGGCGAAGTACTCGACCGCAAAGTCGTGTTGCTCGAGATGGTCACCGAGGAAGTGGGCGCACTCCTCGTACGCGTCGCCGGGTGGATTCACGGTGGGAATCCTCAGGAAATCGCCCAGAAACGAGATCATCTCGTCTCGCAGTTGGTCGACTTCGTCGAGGATGCGGCCGCGTAGATCAGGCATGGGTTGAAAGACGATACACCGCGAGACGGGGAACCGGCGCCACGTTCCCTGATGAGAGAGCGACACGGCGAGGCTCCCCGCGGGAGCCTCGCCGATCGCTCGAGATCAGCGTGAGTACTTCAGCCCGAGCTGGATGATGCGGCCGTCGCCGTTGGTGGAGGTGATCCGCCCGAACGTCGATGTCCCGATCCTGAAGCCGGGGTCGGCCAGGTTCAGCTTGTTGAACGCGTTGAAAGCCTCGATCCGCAATTGGAGCCGATGGTCGCCCTTGATGTCGATGTTTTTGAACAACGAGAGGTCAACGCGCTCGAAGCCCGGTCCGCGAACGACGTTGCGGCCCATGTTGCCCGGCACGACCGACTCCGCCCGGGAACGTTCGGAGAAGCAACTGGTGTCGAACCACTCGTCGACCGTCCGTGGACCGCTGTTGGGATCGCAGATGAGGTCCGGGCGTCCGGTCAACCCGTAGATCGAGGAGGTGCTCGTTCGAATCTGGAACGGGAAGCCGGTCTGCGTCTGCACGATGCCGTTGACCTGCCAGCCGCCGAGGATCGCCTTCATGGCTCCGCCCTTGTTCTCGAAACCCGGCAGATCGTAGCCGAAGCTCAGCACCCACCGATGCTCGACATCGAAGCGCGCCGCACCGCGCTCGAACGCCAGCGCACGGTCGATCGAGGCGGGGTCATTCTGATCCACCGCCAGGACCGGACGTAGCTCCTCGCCGCCGCCGACGTTGAGCGCCGAATCGTGGTCCTCGGCGTCGCTGTAGGTGTACGAGGCCAGGAAGTTGAGTCCCCTGGTCGGCCGCATCCGCACGCTCGCCTGAATCGAGTCGTACCAGGACTCGGCTTCGGTGAAGGTCGGCCGCACCAGGCTGAACGCCGGGAAGAGACGCGGTCCGCGGGTCGGCGTACCGTCGACGTCGACGACGGTGAATGGATTGGTCTCGATGAAGATCGGCAGGTTCTTGCCACGCGAGCCGACATAGCCCACCTCCACCCCGATGTTGTCGCCGAACTGGCGCTGGTAGGTCAGGTTGTAGTGCTGGTAGGACGGCGTGGTGAACTCGGATCCCCAGCCGATGAAAATGATGCCCGGGGGGAAGCCGGTCGGCCCGCCGGTGAGGTTGGCCAGTGGATCGTTGAAACTCAGATCCGCCGCTCCCGCGTCGATCTGAAGCAACGGGTTGAAGGGCGGCGCCAGAACCGCGTTCTGGAAGAAGTCGCCCTGGCCGGGGAGGCTGTCGTAGAAGATTCCCCAGCCGGCACGCACACTCGAGCGTCCGTCCCCCTTGGGGTCCCAGGTCACGGCGAGGCGCGGTGCGAGATTGTCGCTATCGGTGTTGTAGGTGCCTCGCGGAACACCCTGATCGCCGGGATAGACCAGGCCGGTGGGCGCCTCGGGGAATCGCGTCGACTGCTGCCCCGGCCGGAAGCTGTTGAGGGCATCGTTGGAGTCGACGAACGGCTCATTGAGTTCGTAGCGGATACCCAAGTTCAGCGTAAGGTTAGCCGACATCCGGAACTCGTCCTGCGCATAGACCGCCCACGAAGCTCCCTTGCCCTCGTTGATGGCATCGGCGCCCGGACTGGCCTGACGAAACTGGGTCGGCAGCCCGAGCAGGAAATCAGCGATCGCGTTGCCGGTCTGGGTTCCGTTGAAGGTGAAGTCGCCGTTCGGCCGGTTGATGAAGCCGATGAACATCTCCTCCTCGCGCCAGTCGAACCCGAACTTCATCGCATGCCGGCCCTTGAGCCAGCTGAAGTCGTCGGTGAACTGCTGAACGTCGTTTTCACGCTTCACGAAAGGCTGTTGAGGATCGCCGAGGTTGGGCAGACCCGAAACCGTAACCCGAGCGAGCCCGACCGCTAGGTCGTTGAGATTCGGCACGTTCAAGCCGTACTCAGCGTTCGTGATGCCGCTCGTAACTGTCGGCGAAGCATCGATCTTGTTTTGCGACACGCGCGCCTGATTGAACATGCTGTTGTTGATCGTCGCCGTGTGAGACAGCATGAAGTCGTCGAGATTCGACGACGCGGTCGTCCCGATGGGCTCGACTACCGGCGGGGTCACTCGGTCGGATTTACTGTAAAGATAGCGCCCGAGCAAGGCGTTTTGGTCATTGACCCGGTAGTCGAGACGAAGGCCGAGCTGATCGCGATCGTCAGTGGCGGGCGGAGAGGTGATGAACCGGTTGGTGCCCGAGTTGGGCAGCGGAATGAAGTCGTTGATGATCTGCTGCGCACTGCCGTTCAGGCGATCCGCCGGGATCACGTTGCCAGGAAACGGCTGGCCGGTCTGAGGATCGATGATGGTGCCGGAGCCCGAGAAGTCACCCATGCGCTCCGCGGCGGTGAGCACGGTGAGATTGCGGGTGGTGCCGCGGGTGTTGCGGAAACCCTCGTAGTAGGTAAAGCCGAAGAGCTTGTCCTTCATCAGGGCGCCGCCCAGAGTACCGCCGAACTGGTCCTGCTCGAGAGGCGGCTTGGGCTGGTCCGTGGGTGAAAAGAAATTGCGCTCTTCGAAGGAATCGTCGCGATTGAAGATCCATGCGCTCCCGTGCCACTCGTTCGAGCCGGACTTGGTCACCACGTTGACGACCGATCCAGCATTGCGGCCGTATTCGGCGCTGTAGGAATGCGTGAGGATCTTGAACTCTTCGATGGCGTCCGGAGGCGGGCGCAAGACGAAACCGGTGTTGAAGGTGTCGTTGTTGGTGGCGCCGTCGAGCAGAAAGTTGTTCGACTGGCTGCGCACACCGTTGACGCTGAAGCCCGAGGTGACCGGACCGAAGCCGTTGATGCCGGCATCGGCGTCGCCGTCACCGCCGCCAAAGAGGGCGGGCGGCGCCACCACGCCCGGGGTGAGCGTGCCGAGCTGAGTAAAGTTGCGGCCGTTGAGGGGCAGGTTTACGATCGTCTCCTCGTCCACCACAACGCCGAGGGTCGCATTCGAAGTCTCGATAAAGGTGGCGTCCCCGGTGACGGTCATCACTTCGGTGACCTCGCCGATCGTGAGCTCCAGGCCGACGCTGGCCGTTTCCGCCGCGGTGACCCTGACGCCCTCACGATTGAGCGTGTTGAACCCGTCCAGGGTCGCGGTGACGTTGTAATCACCGGGCGGCAGCAACGGGGCGCGGAAGAAACCGTCGGCGCTGGTCGTCACCACGCGGGACTGGTTGGTCTTCGGGTTGGTGATCGTCACGGTGACTCCCGGCAGGACCGAGCCCGATTCGTCGGTCACCGTACCCGCCAGCTGGCCCGTCGCCTGCGACCAGACAGTGGTCGGCATGGAGAGCAGAGCCATAGCCAGCAGCAGTACGACCATGTGGGGATGGCGGTTCCATGTTCTTACTTTCATCGTGTCCTCCTGTAGTGCAAACCCCGACCGGCTCGGCGCCGGCCTCGTGAGGAAAAACGAGCCTCCGGATCCGCTCCCCGATTCGGATACGGCTCTCGCGTCAGATCCGCGACTGCGATCAGGCGCCCGAAGCGCCGCGAACGTCATTTGGTGGCGTAACTATCTCCGAAATCGTCTGACTTGGCAAGACATCACGACAACGACCGGTCTTGATTGCTGTTGTCGGCATCTCGGCTTTTCGAGTAGCCTCGCGTCGAACCCACGGAGGAGCCATGAATCACCAAGAGCTTGCCGACAAGAACAAGCAGTACACGCTGGCGGCCTGGGCCGCCCAGGGCCAGTGGGCGCCGCTGACCATGAGCCGCGCCGAAGGCGTCTATTTCTGGAACGCCGACGGCAAGCGGTACATCGACTGGTCGTCCATGCTCATCAACGTCAACATCGGGCACGGCAACCGCCACGTGATTCGAGCCATCCAGGAGCAGGCCGAGCGGTTCACCTACTGCCGCCCCGACTACGTCACCGAGCCGCGCGCGCGCCTGGGCGAGATTCTCGCGGAGGTCACGCCGCACCAGCTCGCGAAGAGCTTTTTCACCCTGGCCGGCGCCGACGCGATCGAGAACGCGATGAAGATGGCCCGGCTCTATTCCGGGCGCCAGAAGATCCTCACCCGTTATCGCTCGTACCATGGCGGCACCTTCGCCGCCGCAACCGCCGGAGGCGATCCCCGGCGGTTGGCCAACGAGCCCGGAGTGCCCTGGATCGTGCGATTGCACGACCCCTATGCCTATCGCAGCCCCCTGTACCGCGGCCGCACAGCCGACGAAGGCGACCAGGCGCTGGTCGACCAGATGCGCGACACCATCGAGTTCGAGGGTCCCGAGAACATCGCCGCGATCCTGCTCGAGGGCTACAGCGGCACGAGCGGCGTGATCCAGGGCGGCCGGGTGTACTGGCAGGGCGTCCAGCGCCTGTGCGACGAGTACGACATTCTGCTCATTATCGACGAGGTCATGAGCGGCTTCGGCCGCACCGGCAAGTGGTTCGGCATCGACCACTACCCCTTCGTCAAGCCCGACATCCTGGTCTCCGCAAAAGGCCTCACCTGCGGCTACGTGCCGCTCGGAGCGGTGACCGTCAGCCCCGAGATCGCCGCCCACTTCGACGGCAACACGCTCTGGTGCGGGCTCACCTACAGCAGCCACGCGCTGGCCTGCGCCGCCGGCATCGCCTGCTATGAGGTCTATCGCGACGAGGATCTGATCGCGCGCTCGGCCGCCAAGGGAAAGATCCTGGAAGCCGGTCTCGAGAAGCTCCGCGACGTGCATCCCTGTCTCGGCGATATCCGCGGCACCGGCCTCCACTTCGTGATCGAACTGGTCAAGGATCCCGAGACACGCGAACCGTTGAGTCCCTTCAACGGCCCCTTGACCGAGCCGATGGCGAAGATCTCCAAGTTCTTCCGAGACGAGGGGCTGAGCACCTTCGTGCGCTGGAATTGGATCTTCTGCTGCCCGCCGCTCGTCATCACCGATGAAGAGCTCGCCGAGGGGCTCGACCTGGTGGACCGGGCGCTCGCTCTCGCGGCTCCCTACGTCGCTGGGGGCTAGGAGACTTGAGCTCGTCGGCCGCGGTCGGCGAGCCACCACCACCGCTGAGGTAGCGTCGGGCGCCCTCACGGAAGGACCGATCCGAGAAGGGAACACCACGGCAGGACCAGCCGGGAGGGGACACCTCGAGAAAGGTGTCCCCGATTACAACGCTTCGCCGATGGCGGCGGCGAGCTCTTTCGTGGTCGCGTCCCCGCCGAGATCGGGTGTCCGTACACGCCCGGCAGCGACCACGGACTCGATAGCCGCGACGATCCGGTCGTGCGCGGCGGTCTCGCCGAGATGTTCGAGCATCATCGCGCCCGCCCAGATGGTGCCGATCGGATTGGCGATCCCCCGGCCGGCGATGTCGGGCGCCGAGCCGTGAATCGGCTCGAACATCGAGGGATGCTGGCGCTCCGGGTTGAGATTGCCGCTCGGCGCCAGGCCCAGGCTGCCGGTGATCGCGGCGCCCAGGTCGGTGAGAATGTCGCCGAAAAGATTCGAGGCGACGATCGTGTCGAGCGTCTCGGGGTGGTTCACCATGCGGGCAGCGAGGGCATCGACGTGGTAGCGGGTGACTTCAACTTGCGAATACTCGGCCGCCACTTCGGCGACGACTTCGTCCCAGAGCACCATCGAATGGCGCAGAGCGTTCGACTTGGTCGCGCTGGCGAGCTTTCGGCGCGGGCGGCTCGCCGCCAGCTCGAAGGCGAAACGGGCCACCCGCTCGATACCCCGCCGCGAGAACACCGAGGTCTCCTCGGCGGTCTCGGTGTCCTCACCACGATCCACCCGCCGGCCGATGCCGCAGTATTCGCCTTCCGAGTTTTCGCGCACGCAGACCATGTCGACGTCCTCCGCGGATCGACCGGCCAGTGGCGTAGCGGCACCGGCCAGGAGCCGCATCGGCCTGAGGTTGACGTACTGATCGAACCGCTGGCGAATCGGCAGCACCAGGCCCCAGACCGGCACGTGATCGGCAAGCTCGGGAGAGCCGACGGCGCCGAGCAGGATGGCATCGACCGACGACAGCGTGTCCAGAGCGTCGGCCGGCATCATCTCGCCGTGCCGCGCGTGGTAGTCGCTCCCCCAGGGAAACTCCTCGGAGACGAACCTGAAGCCGCCCGACGCCGCTACGGCACGCAGCACCTCAAGCGCTACCGGCGTGACCTCCTTGCCGACTCCGTCGCCGGGGATGACCGCGACGCGGTAGTTGCGCGATCCGTCGCCCGCCCGCGAGCTTCGGGCTCGGTGAGCCTTGGGAGCCGGTGGCGTCACATCCCGGGCGGCGTGAAGCGGCCGTCGGTCGCCGTCCAGCCCGCGTCGACGAAGATCACCGTTCCGGTGACGTAGCTCGCCGCGTCGGAGGCCAGAAAGACGGTCGCGCCGACCATCTCCTCGGGCTGCGCCCAGCGGTTGAAGATGTTTCGCGCCGCGTAGGCCTGGTACCACTCCGGGTTTGCCTTGATCGGACCGGTCAACGGCGTCTCGACGACGCCGGGCGCCACGGCGTTCACCCGCACGCCCTTCGGACCGAGCTCGGCGGCCAGAGCCCGCGCCATCTGCAGGATACCCGCCTTGGTCGCGGCGTAGACGCCCTGCCCGGGCTCCACCATGAGAGAGCGGATGGATGAGAACATGATGATGCTTCCGGAGCCCTGTTCGCTCATGATCCGGCCGGCCGACTGCATGGCGTGAAGGCCGCCCTTCAGGTTGAGCCCGATCACGCGATCGAACTCGTCGTCGGTGTAGTCGAGCAGCGGCTTGCGGACGTTCATGGCGGGAGTGCAGACCAGCACGTCGAGGCTGCCATGGCGATCGCGTACCCCGCCAAAGGCCGTTGCGACCGCGTCGCCGTCGCCGAGATCGAGCACCGCCGCATCGGCCTGGCCGCCGTCGGCGGCGATCGCCTCCGCGGTCTCCCGGGCCAGATCACCCTTGATGTCGAGGCAGACGACCCGCCCCCCGTGGGCCGCGCATCCCACCGCCACGGCCCGCCCGATGCCCGATCCGGCACCGACGACAGCGACGTTTTTTCCCTCCAGACTGAACAACGAGCTCGGCATGATCCCTCCTATGTTATCCAGCTCTCAGCCTACCGGACTTTGCTCGATCGCGCGGAGCGCAGGAGCAGAACAACCCCGCACACCAGAACCGAAGCGATCAGCCCCCAGGTGTTGGGACTCAAGGCCGCGACCCACCCGGACGCGCCCGACCATTCCTTCCAGGGCGCCAGCCTCGCGGCGATCAACACGGCGACTCCGCCGCCGATCGCGGCCAGCGCCTCGGGCGTGCCGATCCGTCGGGACTGGAGCCCCACGACCACCGGCACGAAGAGGCTGACTCCCAGAAGCGAGTAGAAGATGCTGAGCGAGCCGATCACCGAGGGCAGGACGATCGCGAGCGCGACTCCGAGAGCTCCTCCCGTCACCGCGGCGATGCGCGCGACCTTGAGCACCTGGCGATCGTCGGCGTCGGGTCGCACGAACCGCTTGTAGAGATCCTTGGAAAGAGACGTGGCCAGCATGAAGAGGATCGCGTCGGCCGAGCTCATCTCGGCCGAGAACACCGCGGCCAGTCCGATGCTCCCGAGCGCCACCGGCAGCCCCACGGTCAGGACCATGGGCAGCGCAAGCTCGCCGTTGGCGAGATTGGGATCGTAGACGCGGGCGATCATCCCGAGCACCGGCGGTACCGCCGCGAACGCCATCAAGGCCACCGCGCTCGCCCCGACGCCGAGCCGGATGGTCTTCTCGTCGCGAGCGCCGTAGACCTTCTGCAGGAGCCCGGGCGAGACCATGAACGCCGGCACGAGCAGCGCCAGGTAGGTCCAGCTCGAGCTTCCGCCCCAGAAATCGAAGTAGCTCTCCATTCCCGGAGCTCCCTCGGGGACCGCCGCCACGACAGCCGCCCAGCCGCCGGCGTCGGCCAGAGCCCAGGGCAACGCCACGGCGAAGCCGATCACCAGCACCACCAGCTGCACCAGATTGACCCAGGCCGAGGTCAAGAGGCCGCCGGCGGCGAAATAGACCGTCATCACCCCGCCGCCGATCAGGCAACCGATCTCCTTGGGAACGCCGGCGACGACGTTCAAGATCCACGACAGCGCGATGAGCTGCCCCGCGAGGATCGCCAGGGTCCCCAGCCACAGCAGGATCGCGATCGTGGCTCGCACCTCGCGGCCGTAGCGGAACTCGAGGTAGTCGCCGGCGGTATAGAGATCGTGCTCTCGCGCGAGCCGCCAGATCCGCGGCCCGATCCAGAGCGCCAGGAGAAGCGTGCCGATGCCGGCGGATCCGACCCACCAGATCCCACTGAGGCCGCGGCTGTAGCCCAGTCCGGCCGCGCCGACCGTCGAGCCGGCGCCGATATTGGCGGCGAGAACCGTCGAGAACAGAAGGATCGGCCCGAGCTTGCGGCCGGCCACGAAGAAGGTCCCGGTGGTCTCCACACGCCGGCCGATCCACAGGCCGAGCGCCAGAAGCACGATCGAGTAGAGGATGAGAACTGTCAGCTGCAAAGCAAGGTCCCCCGAGTCTTCCGGCGATGCGGCGAGCAGCGCGGCCCCGAGAAGCCCTCACCTCGCCGACCGCGGCTGTTTACGAGTCCGGTTGATTCTGCCGGTCGCCGACCGCTTCTGTCCAGGCCGGGTCCTCGAGGCGCTCGATCGAACGTCGAAGGTTGCCTCTCGCCGCTTCCTCGTACTTCTGCTGGAAGTGCTCCGTCGAGTAGATCGCCGGCCGATCCAGAAACCGTCTCAGAATCCGCGCGCGCCCCGCGTTGAATCCCGCCGCTCCGCGCGCTTCGATGACCGGGGCGTATTCGATGCGGATTTCGTCCTCATAGGCATCGAAGCGCTCCCAAGGCTGGCCGAGGATCGAGAGATCGATGTCGACCACGAGCTCGGCGTCGCCGGTCGATGGCACCGCGTTGTGGCGCGTCGCCAGAATGAGATCGGAGACGCGCTCGGCGCGCTCCTCGCTCAAGCCCAGCACACGTGCGGATTCTCTTCCCAACCACGCGCTCTCACCTTCATTGTCCGCGCCTCCGATGTCATAGACGACGTCGTGAAACCAGAGCGCCAGCTCGACGGCTTCCGGGTCGTGGGCCAACTCGCGCGCTTGGTCGAACTCGCGCAGGGCGTGTTGGATGTGCCGAAGCGTGTGATAGGCCCGATGAGGTTCGCAGTAGCGCGCGGCGAGCTTCCGGAACGGAGCCTCGCCGTCGGCTTTCGATCCCTCCGATCGAAGCTCTTCGACAAAGGCCGCCCACCGCTCTCGCGAGGCATCGAGGTCGGGGCAGTCAGCACGGGCCGCAGGTATGGCGATCATCAGCGATAAGAGCCAAGTGGCGATGAGTTTCATCGGTACGCTCCATTCTAGAGCCTCGCCGACGACGCTGACGGCTACGACCTCATCGGTTCGCTGGTTGCCGCCACAAGCTGGCCCGGTGGATTACGCGGCCTGTGGGGGCCGACGCATCCACGAACTCGAAGGAGAGCTCATCCGGAGATACCTCGACGATCGCGAAGCCGAAGGCGCTCGTGGCCGAAATCACCTCGACGCCGGAGCCTGGAGGAAACGCCCAGCTTTGTCTCGCCGCATACAGGTCGCCGCCGCCGGCGCCCTGGACGATCTGATCGAAGTCCGGAGTCCGTAGATGCCCCTGGAGATGGTCGTGGCCAGCGAAGTAGACGTCGACGTCGCATCTGCGGATCAGGCGCTCGAGCAGTGCTTGCTCGATCTCTTTGAAGGTTCCATTGGCGCGGCCGTGCCGGCCGCCCGGCGTATAGATCGGATGGTGTCCGAAGACGAGTCTCCAGCCGGGTGCGGCACACAGATGCTCGCGGGCGCGCTCGATCTGGCCGGTTTCGAGCCCCCGTGTGAGCAGGGTGGTGTCGACCGCTTGGATCGCCACCCATTCCGGCAGCTGCGGAACGGCATAGTCGAGAGCCGGCATGCGCCAGCGCTCACTCAGTTCGGAGTAGCTGATCTCGCTTTGGATCGAGCCCTTGCGCAGCCAGTCGTGGTTGCCGGCCACCATCCAGAAATCGGTTCGGCCGAACGCTCGATACGGTGCTTCGAACTGTTTCTCGAACGCACTCAGGGCGCGCTCGGCGTCCGGCCCCTCGAGACTCCGCGCGCCGGACCGGTAGATGTTGTCGCCGGTCACGAGGACGAAGTCGCACCCGCCGTCGGCGGCGCAACGTTCGTGCAGGACGTCGCCAACGGCGAGTTGCTCGGGTCCGCCGGTGCCCGAATCGCCGAGAACCGCAAAGCGCAAGCTCGTCTCGCCGCGATGGTCCGCTACCACGAGCGCGCCTGCGGGGCGAATCCGGAGCAACTCACCGACCTTCGGGCCGGTGACTCTTCGAAGCTGGATGCACGCCGCAACCAGCGAGACGACGACCAATGCGACGCAAAGTAGGAAAGTGCGCGTACGACCTACCATCGCCGCCCTTGCCCCTCCACGATCGGCACAAGAGCCGCCTGGAGCCGCGCGAGGTCGTCGCCGGAGAGCGCCTGCTCGGCATCGCACAGGGCCTCCTCCGGATTTGGATGCACTTCCACGATCAGACCGTCGGCGCCGGCTGCCGCCGCAGCGAGAGCCAGTGGCGCGACCAAGCCGCGCCGACCGGCCGCGTGCGAAGGATCGACGATCACCGGTAGGTGGGTTCGCTCCCGAAGCACCGGCACCGCCGAAACATCGAGAGTGCTGCGGGTGGCGTTCTCGAAGGTACGGATGCCGCGTTCGCAAAGGATGACCTGGTGGTTGCCGCCTGCCATGACGTACTCGGCGGCCTGCAGGAACTCCGCGATCGTGGCGCTCAGACCGCGCTTCAAGAGCACCGGCCGGCGCACGGCGCCGACTTCCTTCAAGAGCTCGAAATTCTGCATGTTGCGTGCGCCGATCTGCAGAACGTCGGCCACCCGGGCGACGCGGTCCAGGTCTTCGAGGCGCAACACCTCGGTCACGATCGGCAGCCCGTACGCCTCCCGAGCCTCGGCCAGAAGCTCGAGGCCCTCGTAGCCGAGGCCCTGAAATGAATAGGGTGAGCTTCTCGGCTTGAAGGCACCGCCTCGGAGCATGCTCGCGCCGAGTCCCGCGACCATCTCAGCGGCGGCGAGTATCTGCTCCCGGCTCTCGACCGCGCAGGGACCCGCGATCATGGTGAAGGTGTCACCACCCACTTCCACGCGACCCACCCGGAGGACGGTGCGCTGGCCAGGCGACGCGATCGCCGTCAGGTTCGGCCGGCCCGCGGCTGCGGGAATCGGCTCCGCGACCTCGGAGTCGTCGGCCGCGGCCGCGGGAGCCACCGTTTCACCCGGTGCCGCTCGCAAGTCCTCCCGCTCGACGATTGCGCGCGAGGGATAGCAGCCTAGAATCCGCAAGCTGCCGGTGCGCTGCCGGACGCGGTTCAAGGTCTCGACCATGCGCGGATCTTCGGCGTTGGCCTCGACGTCGAGATAGAAGAGGTACTCCCAGGGCATGTCGGGCACGGGCCGGCTCTCGAGTTTGCTCAGGTTGAGACCCGCCTCCGAGAACGCGTTCAGGCACTCGGCTAGCGCGCCTTGACGGTGATCGACGGTCAAAAGGACCGAAGTCTTGGCGGGTACGCGCCCATCCACGCGCTCGGCCTCACGCCCGATCAGGACGAACCGCGTGTGGTTCTCGGAGTGATCCGCCACGCGATCGTCCAGGATCTCGAGACCGAGCTGCCGGGCCGCCTCGGCCGAGCAGATCGCCGCCACCTGGGCGTCCTCGGATTCGGCGACCGACTCGGCGGCGGCCGCCGTGTCGTACCAGCTTTCGGCCCGAACCCCGACCAGACCGCGCAAGAACCGACCGCACTGCTGCAACGCGACCGGATGGGAGCGCACCGCGCGCAGATCGGCGACCTTCGCGCCCGGCTTCGCCACCAGGCAGTGCTCGACCCGCCAGATCTCTTCGTCCACGAGAGCCACGGGACGGTGTGCGATCTCGCGGTAGACCTCGTGGATGCTGCCGGCGATCGTGTTCTCGATCGGCAAGAAGGCGTAGTCCGCCTCACCGGCCTCGAGCGCCTCGAGGGCGCTCTCGAAGGTCTCGTAGCCGGTTCGGGCAAGAGTCGAGTGCGGTCGGGAGGCGAAGAGCTTCTCGAGCGCCAGCTCCGAATAAGAGCCGGAAGCCCCCTGGTAGGCCACGCGAAGCGCCGGCCCGGTTCCCTCGCCCGCGGGAGCGGCCAGCCGGCGCTCCTGGTCCCGCCGAGAGTAGGCCAGAAGCTCTCGCAGAACCCTGCCGGCGAAATGCACCGAAAGCCCCAGGCTTTCCGCCTCCCGGCGCCAGAACGTGAAGACCTCGCGCTCACGGTTCGGATCCCAAAGCGGTGCCTCCCGGTTCTCGAGCTTGAAGCTCGCGATCTTGCGAACGGCCTCCATCCGCCGAGCCAAAAGGCCGAGAAGCTCGCGATCGATCTCGTCGATCGCGCTGCGGGATTGGTCGAGCTCCGCCATTGGGTCTCCTTCTCTCAACAAAAAAGCCCCGCCGGTCCGGCGGGGCTCGTTGCGGTCGATCGTTCCTGACTTATCCGGTCGCGGCCCCGCTCTTCGGACTAGCGTCCGCAAAAAAGAAAAACGAGGAAGTGAAGGTCGCACGCATGTTCTGAGGTCGGTTCAAGCGGGCAAAAGCTAGCACGGGCGGCAGGAGCGGTCAACGGCGGCCGCGGCCGGCGAACCACCCGGCGACTTCGGACGAGAGTCCCATGGCAACCGATAGGCGCCGCCGCCAGTCGCAAACCGGTCGGCGACGGCCACCAGCAGCGGCAACGTGATCGACCAGGTCAATCCCAGAACCGCGACCGCGGCCAGGCGCGGCTCGCCGAAGGTCGCGGCGCCCAAACGCTCGCCTCCGAGAAAGGACAGCGGCCCCCCGATCAGTCCCAGAGCCGACGCCAGGAGATAGCGCTTCGAGAGCCAGCGCAGGCAGAAGTGAAGCGCGGTCGCGAACTGCATCCAGAGCGCGAGGATCCAGAGTGGCGCCAGTGCTCCGGGTTCGTGGCCGCCGAACCGGAGCACCCCGAACGCCGCGTGGAGAGTGTCGGCCGTAAGCCCGATGGCCGCGGCGGCGGCGATCACCGGGATCTCGAGCCGGGGGCGCTGCGCTAAAGCCAGGTGCAGAGCGATCAGAGCGAAAGCGATCGAGGCGCCCGCCGTGCCCCACCCACCGGCAGCGCCGAGCACGCAGACCAACCAGCCCAACTGGTAAAGCGCCGCATTCAGCAAGGACGAGTGAGCCGAAGACGTCATCTTCCGACGCTCGAAGTTGCGATACTCGCTGTCTTCGAACCGTAATCGAACACGATCCGCGCTTTGTAGCGATCGCCGTCCTCATCGCACACGTTGGCGAGCCCTCGGAACTCCAGGAGCCGGCCATCGAGTCCGTAGACAAGATCGATGGGATCCAACGCCAGGCGCAGAAGCAAGCTCGCTGGTCTCATCTTGACCAGCAGAGCCTCGCGCCCCTGGTACTCGACGCGGCCCTGCGGCAGAAGCTCGAACTTGAAGAACCGACGAGCGGCGGGCACCGCGAACTCGAACTCGAGGGGCTCGCCGGCGGCAATCTCGGCGAACCTCTCCCGCATGAAAGCGTCGAAGCCCGCGTCGATCACTGCGCCCTTGGGGCGCCGCACCCGCCTCGGCGAGGCACCACCGTCGGAATCGCCGGACGCCAGGGCCACCTCGTCCGGACCGACCTCGGCGCTCTCACTGAGGCCGATCCGGAAGTCGGTCATCTCGAAGGACGGGGCTGCTGGATCGGCGCCGTAGCGGACCTCCTTTTCGGCGATCAAGCGACCCTCGGCGTCGACGTATGTCACCGAGCGCTCGGCAAGCTGGCCGCGTTTCCAGGTTTCGATGTGCCGCTCGACGTAGAGAAGCTCATCCGTCTCGAGGCCATAGGCGGTGGCACTGTACTCGCGCGTTCCGGTGATCATGTTGGCTGCGCAGAGGCTCGGCAAGAGACAGAAGGTGAGAGCAGCGATCGATGTAAGGGCTTTCATCTTGACTCCTGTGATTCGTTCAAAACGTTCATTAGTATCCTACATTCCCATCCTTTCTCTGTCAATACTCTCTTGTATTGGACTCAAATCCGTATATAATGACGTTTTGAACGAATCGCTACCAAGATCCTGAATGCCCACCGCTACCTTCGAGAGCCGGATTCCCGTCCCCCCGGCCGAGCTGTTTGCCTGGCACGCCCGAACCGGCGCTTTCGAGCGCCTCAGCCCACCGTGGCAGCAAATCGCGATCGATCACCCGGCTCCCGTAGAAGAAGGCACCCGCGTTCACCTGCGCCTCAAGAAGGGGCCGCTATGGCTCAAGTGGACGGCAGAGCACCGTGACGTGGAGCCGGGGCGCCGCTTCACCGACGTCCAGACCTCCGGCCCCTTCTCCCGTTGGGTCCATCGCCACGAGTTCGAGCCGCACGCTTCGGGCGGCTCGACGCTCCGTGACCGAATCGAGTACCGGCTGCCGGGCGGGCTCCTCGGCCGCATGGTGGCGGGCTCGAGCGTTGCGAACGACCTCGAGGCGACCTTCTGCTATCGACACGCCACCACGGCGCGCGACCTCGCCCGGCATCAACGCTTTCGAGTTCGGCCGCGCCAGCGCATCGCGATCACCGGAGCCTCCGGCCTCGTCGGCACCGGGCTGCGGGCGTTTCTCACCACCGGCGGTCACCGGGTCGTGTCGCTGCGCAGGGGTCGGCGATCCGCTCCGGGTGAGAGTGTCGACAGCGTTCACTGGACGACCGAGGCGGGGATTCTCGAACCCCAATCGGTCGAGCCCTTCGACGCGGTCGTCCACCTGGCCGGCGAGAGCATCGCCTCGGGGCGCTGGACGGCGGCCAGGAAGAGCAGGATCCGGGACTCCCGCGTGAACGGCACCCGCAACCTTGTCCACTCGCTCGCCGAGCTTCCGAGGCCGCCCAAGACCCTGATCTGCGCCTCGGCCATCGGTTTCTACGGCTCGCGCGGCGATCGGATTCTCGAAGAGACAGCCGCCGCTGGCGACGGCTTTCTCGCCGAGACCTGCCGGGAGTGGGAGGCGGCCTCCCTGGAGGCCGAGAGCCTCGGCGTTCGCGTCGTCAGACTCCGCTTCGGCATCATTCTGACTCCCTCCGGCGGAGCGCTTGCCAAAATGCTGCCGCCCTTTCGGCTCGGCCTCGGAGGCGTTCTGGGAAGCGGCCGGCAGCACATGAGCTGGATTTCGATCGACGACGCCGTCGGCGCGATCCATGAAGCGGTCCTCGACGAAACCCTGACCGGGGCGGTCAACGCCGTGGCTCCCCAACCGGTCACCAACCGCGAGTTCACGCAAGCCCTCGGCAAGGCCCTGCGCCGCCCGACGGGCTTTCCGGTGCCGGCGCCCGCCGCCCGTCTGGCGTTCGGGGAGATGGCCGACGAAATGCTTCTCTCGAGCACCCGCGTCGTTCCCAGTCGGCTGCTCGACACGGGTTTCGCCTTCCACGATCCGGACCTCGACGCGGCTCTCGCGCGGCTGCTCGGAAAGGCCCGAATGACATGAGGAAAGCCGACGAAAACGTCTACGAATTCGCGCTGGAGGCGGCCGTCGAGCGGGTTTTTGATCTCTTTTCGCGACCCGAGCGCCTCAACGAGCTGACACCCCGCTGGTTCGATCTACGGCCGCGCGAGCCCGTGCCCGAGCGGCTCGACACCGGCTCCGAAGTCGAGTACCGCTTGCGCTGGCGAGGATTTCCGATGACCTGGATCAGCCGGATCGTCGAATGGTCGCCGCCCCACCGGTTGACCTACGAGCAGGTCCGAGGGCCCTATCGGTTCTTCCGGCACGAGCACAGTTTCGACGATGCCGGCGTCGTGACTCGAGTCCGGGACCGGGTGAGCTACCGAACCGCCGGAGGGCTGGCGATCGAGAGGCTTCTGGTGCGGCCGGATCTAAGACGAATCTTCCGGCACCGCGCGCAAGCCGCCGCGAGCGTGCTCGCCGGTCGGGACGCGATGCTCAGCGCCGGTCGGCCGGCGCCGGGTCCAATCAGCCACGGGCGAGCTTCATCCCCTTGACCAACGCCTCGAGCTCGGCCATCGAGCCGCCGATGTAGAGCAGCTCGCGCTTGGGCAGTCCGAGCTTTTTCGCGTGGACGCCTCCCACGACCAGTGGCGTGCCGCGCGCCTCGAGAGCCGGGAGCAGCCGCAGCACGTCGTCTCGAAGGCGCCGCGGGTTGACGGCGACGCTCACGCTCAACCAGGCGAGCTTCGCATCGAGATCTTCGATCCCCAAGGCCAGGGTCTCGGCCGGAGTCTCGGCGCCGAGATTCACCGCGCGCAGGCCCTCACCCTCGAGCACCGCCGCTACCGCCATCGACGGCAGGATGTAGGGATCCCCGGACGCGGCGCCGCCGATCGTAAACGCAGCCTCATCGCTGACCTTGAGAAGCGACCGCAGCCGGCCCAGCGACTGAATCGCGATTTGGGTCGCGCGATGCTCCCAGAAAACCCCTGAGGGTTCTTTCGTCCACAGTTCGCCGATTCTCGCCATCGCGGCTCGAAGAGGCCCATCAACGATCTCGGCGACGCTCCAGCCGTCCAGAAACAGGGAGAACAAAAGGCCTCGGGCCTCGGCCTCCGCGCCCGCTCGAAGATATTCGAAAAAGCGAGCCGCGGCCTCGTCGCTGTGGAGCGAGAGCGAATCGACGCCGGCAAGAGCCGTCAGCTCCGCAAGACCGAGAACATCGGGGCGCAGCAGAGGAATCGAGCGCTCGCGAACGTATCGGGCCGCTTCCTGGACCGAGATTCGGCGATGACCTCCGGCGGTCTTGGCGGCCTCCAAGTGGCCATCATCTACCCAGCGTTTCACGGACGATTCGCTGACGCCGATCCCCTCGGCGAGTTCCCTGGGGCTGAGGACTTGTTTCAAGATACGACTTCTATGAACGTTTTGAACGTCAAAAGACTACCCGCGCTCAACAAAAAAAGTCAAGAGAAATCGGAGGATAGGAGAAATTCATCAAAAAAATCGCGACTCGAGTGCATCCAGAGCCGACCTTGACGGCGAATACCGAAATGTGCATGATCTGCACGATTTGGATGTTTTAATCAACCCAAAGGAGAATCCGATGCGCAAAACACTCACAGTCCTGGCCCTCACTGCCCTGATCGCCCTTCCCGTAGCTGCGAACAGCTATGCCGAGAAGGACATCGTCGAAACGGCCGCCGAGGCCGGGTCCTTCACCACTCTAGTTGCGGCCGTCCAAGCCGCGGGTCTGGCCGAGGCCCTCAAGGGCGACGGTCCATTCACCGTCTTCGCCCCTACCGACGAAGCCTTCGCCAAGCTGCCTGAGGGAACCGTCGAGAGTCTGCTTCAGCCCGAGAACCTCGACCGGCTGCAGGCGATCCTGAAGTACCACGTCATCGGCGCTCAGGTCATGGCGGCGAGCGTCACCGACGGACTCGAGGCCGACACCTTGAACGGTGAATCTCTCTCGTTCTCCATCACCGAAAACGGCGCCAGTGTCAGCGGAGCCAAGATCGTCGCCACCGACGTCGCGGCGTCCAACGGCGTGATCCACGTGATCGACACGGTGCTCATTCCCTCCGAGTAATCAGGGGACCTGACGACACGAACCCGCGCCGTTCCTCTCGAACGGCTCACCCTCCGGGCCGGTCGCTCCATTGGATTGCGACCGGCCCGGCGGACAGTCAGGCGCGGCCCGCGGGACGATTCTCATGGCACACAAGATCCTAGTCACCGGAGCGACCGGCTATATCGGAGGCCGGCTCGTACCGCGCCTGCTCGATGCCGGCTACCGGGTCCGCTGCCTGGCGCGAAGCCCGAAGAAGCTCGAAACTCGCGACTGGGCCGATCACGCCAACGTCGAGATCGCTCAGGGCGATCTGGACGATCCGCAGTCTCTCGACCGAGCGCTCGAGAACGTGACCGCCGCCTACTATCTGGTTCATTCGATGCTTGCGGCCGGCGCCGACTATGCCGAGCACGACCGCCTCCTAGCCCGGAACTTCGCCACGGCTGCGAGTAGATCGCCGTCGCTCCAGCGAATTGTCTATCTGGGCGGTCTCGGAGAGACCGGGGCGGATCTCAGCGAGCATCTCACTTCACGGCGGGAGGTCGAGCGCGAGCTCGCCGCCGGATCCGTCCCGATCACCGTGCTTCGCGCGGCGATGATCATCGGATCGGGCTCTGCGTCCTTCGAGATCCTGCGCTACCTGGTCGAACGCCTTCCGGTCATGGTGACTCCGCGCTGGGTGCAGACGGAGTCCCAGCCCATCGCGGTACGAAACGTCCTCGAGTATCTCGTCGGCGTCCTGACTGTTGAGAAAACGGTCGGTCAGGTCCTCGACATCGGAGGGCCCGAAATCGTCTCTTACCGAGACTTGATGCAAATCATGGCGCAAGCCCTGGGCGTTCCCAAACGGATCGTCCTGCCAGTCCCCGTCCTCACTCCCCGCCTCAGCTCCCTCTGGATCCACTTGGTGACTCCCTTGAGTCACCGGATAGCCCGTCCCCTCGCCGAAGGCCTGCGCAACCGTGTCGTGTGCCGCTCGGCGGCCGCCCGTGAGCTGATGCCGCTTTCGCTGCTCAGCGTGCGGGAGGCCGTCGACGCGGCGCTCGGCCAGCATCAGAGCCACAACGTCGAGACGTCGTGGTCCGACGCGGGCCCGATCCCCGGAGATCCGGACTGGGCCGGGGGCACGACGTTTCGCGACCGCAGGACCGCCCTCGTCGCCGCGGAACCGGATTCCGTTTTCCGCGCGGTCCGGCGAATCGGTGGAGGCAACGGCTGGTACGCCGCCGACGTCCTGTGGCGAATTCGCGGCTGGATGGATCGCCTGGTCGGCGGCCCCGGCCTGCGTCGCGGCCGCCGCGACTCCGAGAAGCTCGCCTACGGCGACGCTCTCGACTTCTGGCGAGTCACCGGGATCGAAGACGGTCGGCGCCTCGAGCTGCGCGCCGAAATGAAGCTGCCGGGAGAAGCTCTGCTCGAGTTCGTGGTAGAGGCGGCGCCGGAAGGCTCGAGGCTCACCCAGACCGCCCGGTTCAAGCCGCGGGGCCTGGCCGGCCTCCTCTACTGGGCGGCCGTCTACCCGTTTCACGGCTTCGTCTTCCGGGGCATGCTCACCGGCATCCGCCGCACGGCCGAGGCCCTCGCCGCGCCGATGTCGACAGACCGGGCCGAAAGCCCCGCGGCGGGCGGCTCGTGACCGGCGTCGCGCTCCTTCACGCCGCCTCGACCCTCGCCATGACCGGGCTCATCTGGTTCGTGCAGGTGGTGCACTATCCGCTGTTTCGCTATGCCTCGCTCGGCGACTTCCGCGAGTTCGCGGCCTCGCATCAAAGACGGACGACGGTCGTGGTCCTGCCCTTGATGTCGCTCGAGATCTCCACGGCGGTTCTCCTTGTTACTCGTCCCCTGCCCGGTTCCTTCGGCAGCGCGACGACCGGCTTGCTGCTGCTTGCCGTGATCTGGCTTTCGACGGCCCTCGTTCAAGTGCCGCTTCACCGCCGACTCGGCCGAGGGTTCGACGGCGAAACCGCTCGCCGACTGGTCGGAACGAACTGGCTCCGCACCGCCGCCTGGAGCGCGCGGTCATGGATCGCCCTAAGGCTCCTCGCGCCATGAGAATCGCGATTGTAGGGACCGGGGTTTCCGGCCTGACCTGCGCACACCTTCTATGCAGCGAGCACGAGGTATCGGTATTCGAGGCGCAAGCGCGGCTGGGCGGCCACACGGTGACCTCCGACATCGAGACCGACGAGCGGTCGCTGGCGGTGGACGCCGGTTTCATCGTCTACAACGAAGCCAACTACCCGAACTTCGTCAAGCTTCTTTCGCGGCTCGGCGTCGAGTCCCAACCCACCAGCATGAGCTTCAGCGTCAAGAGCGATCGCGCCGCGCTCGAGTATGCCGGCACCAACCTGAACACCCTCTTCGCTCAACGTTCGAACCTGCTGCGTCCGGGCTTCTACGGCCTCCTCGGTGACATTCTCCGATTCAATCGCGCCGCGGCTCGAGCCGCAGGCAACGGTCTCACCGGCACGCTCGGCGACTTTCTCGAGGCCCATCGACTGAGTGAGCGATTGGCGGAGCTTTACCTGATTCCGTTGACCGCGGCGATCTGGTCCACGGAGCCCAGGAGAATCCTCGACACTCCGGCGCGCTTCGTGCTCCGCTTTCTCGACAACCACAACCTGCTGGGCACCAGCGGTTTTCAGTCCTGGCGTGTCGTCAAGGGCGGCTCGGCCCGCTACGTGGAGAAGCTCGTCGCGCCCTTCCGGAATCGCATCCGCCTGTCGTCCCCAGTGCGCCGGCTGACGCGAACCGCCGACGGAGTCGACGTCGCGACCGACTCCGGGACCGAGATCTTCGACGAGGTGATCGTCGCCGCCCACAGCCATCAGGCGCTGGCCATGCTCGCCAGGCCCTCGAAGCCCGAGCGCGAGATCTTGGGTGCCATTCAGTTCCAGCCCAATCCGGCGATCCTCCACACCGACCGGTCCGTACTTCCCTCCAGACGCCGAGCCTGGGCCAGCTGGAATTACCGCGTTCCCGTGGATCGCCAAAACGCCGTGGCGGTGACCTACAACATGACCAAACTGCAGAGTCTGCCCACCTCCACGCCCTACTGCGTGTCGCTGAACCTGCACAGCGACGTCGCTGAGTCGGCGGTCTTGCGAAGCTTCGACTTCGAGCACCCGCTCTTCTCCACGGCCGCGGTCGCGGCCCAGAAGCGTCACGGCGAGATCAGCGGGATCGACGGAATCCACTACTGCGGCGCCTACTGGCACAACGGCTTCCACGAGGACGGCGTCGTGAGCGCGCTCGAGGTGTGCGGCAAGTTCGGAGTTTCGCTGTGAGCCTTTCGAGCGCGATCTACCTGGGAAGCGTGCGGCATCGGCGCTTCGAGCCCACCGAGCACGCCTTCCGGTACCCGCTGTTTCTGATGTACCTCGACCTCGCCGAGCTCGATACCGTATTCGCGAATCGCCGGCTCTGGTCGACCAGCCGAGCGGCGGTGGCCCGATTCGACCGCCGCGACCATCTGGGCGATCCCGCCCAGCCTCTCGACGCCTCGGTTCGAGAGCTGGTCGAGGCCGAGACCGGCACTCGCCCCGAGGGGCCGATTCGGCTGCTCACCCATCTGCGCTACTTCGGGCACTGCTTCAATCCGGTGAGCTTCTACTACTGCTTCGACGAAAGCGGTACCCGGCTCGAGACCCTGGTCGCCGAGGTCAACAACACGCCCTGGGGTGAGCGTCACTGCTACGTCCTGACCGCTGGAGAGCCCACCGGCAACAACGGGACGCTGTCATTTCGCTCGACCAAGCGGCTCCACGTCTCGCCGTTCATGGGCATGGACGTCGCCTACGAGTGGCGAACCGGCGTGCCGTCCGAGAGGCTTCTGGTTCACATCGACAACCGTCGCAACGGCAACAGGCTCTTCGACGCGACCATGACGCTCGAGCGGCGCGAGATCACGGGCCCGCGCCTCGCGTGGTTGCTGGCTCGCTTTCCGATCATGACTCTGCGAGTGGTCCTTTGGATCCACTGGGAGGCTTTCAGACTATGGCTCAAGAAAACGCCCTTCTATCCGCACCCGAAGCACAGCCGGACCTAGAGCCGGTCGAGCCGGCCGGCGGCAACGCTCACGAGAGCCGGACCGCCCGCGATCCATGGCTGCGCCGGCGGGCGCGTCGGCTGGTCTCGAGTCGACTGGAGAGGCTCGCCGAGGGACGGCTGACGATCAGCGAGAACGGCGCGACTCGCGAGTTCGGTCGCCCCGGGACGTTTCCCCTCGAGGCTGCGATCACCATTCACGATCCGGCCTTCTGGGAACGCCTCGCCTGGGGCGGATCGATCGGCGCCGGCGAGGCTTTTTGCGACGGTCTCTGGACGACCCCCGATCTCACCGCCGTAATCCGCTTGTTCGCCCGCAATCAGAAGGCTCTGCAGGGTTTCGACTCGGGCCTGGGCACGCTCGCAGCTCCACTTCGAAGCCTCCTCCACCGCCTGAGGACGAACACCCGCGCCGGCAGCCTGCGCAACATTGCCGCCCACTACGACACCGGCAACGAGTTCTTCTCCAAGTTTCTCGATTCGACCTTGACCTATTCCTGCGCGATCTTCCCCGACGCTCTGTCGACCCTCGAGACCGCTCAACAGTGGAAGCTCGACACGATCTGCAAGAAACTCGAGCTCGACCGGAACGACCATCTGCTCGAGATCGGCACCGGCTGGGGTGGTCTTGCCATCCACGCCGCGCGTAAGCACGGCTGTCGAGTCACCACCACCACGATTTCCCGGCAGCAGTTCGAGTACGCTTCGAAGGCGATCGAGGAAGCCGGGCTCGACGACCGGATCACCGTGCTGCGAGCCGACTATCGCGACCTGCCGGTCCTTCTGAACCAGCGCTTCGACAAGTTGGTCTCGATCGAGATGATCGAGGCCGTAGGGCACCGCTTCCTTCCAGGTTACTTCGAGGTCATCAGCCGCATGCTCAAAGACGACGGCCTGGCGCTTCTGCAGGCAATCACCATTCCCGACCAGCGCTACGACGCCTATCGCCGCTCGGTCGATTTCATTCAACACTACATCTTCCCGGGCGCCCTCCTGCCGTCGATGGCCCGAATCCAGGAGTGCGTGCGCACACGAACCGACTTGCGACTCCTGGACCTCGAGGACCTGACACCGCACTACGCCCGAACCCTCAAGGCCTGGAACGACCGCTTCGAGACGCGGGAAGACGAGATCGCCGAGCTCGGCCTGAGCGCTCTGGAGCGCCGAAAGTGGAAGTACTACTTCGGCTACTGCGAGGGCGGATTCCTGGAGCGAACGGTTGGAAACATCCAGATTCTGTTCGGAAAGCCTTTGAATCGCCGGCAGGTTTCGCCGAGCAGCTTCGTCTAAAGGAGATCGCAACCATGCAGTGGACCCTCAACCTGGCCGAATCCGGCTGGATCCCCGATCCGGTGCTCAAGGCCGGAATCCGACGATTGCTTCGAGGACGGATCACTTCGATCGGTGCGGAGCTCGAGCCGGAGGTCGAGATCGTGCGGCAAATGCGCGAGAGCCCGATCGCCATCGAGACGGACGCCGCCAACGAGCAGCACTACGAAGTGCCGCCCGAGTTCTACCGGCTCGTGCTCGGCCGACATCTCAAGTACAGCTGCTGTTTCTGGCCCGACGGCGTCGGGTCGCTCAACGATGCCGAGGCGGCAGCGCTGGACCAGGTTTGTGAGCGCGCAGGCCTCGAAGACGGAATGCGCGTCCTGGACCTCGGTTGCGGCTGGGGCTCGCTCAGCCTCTGGATCGCCGAAAAGTACCCCCGGAGTCGGGTCACCTCGGTGTCCAACTCCGCCCCTCAGTGCGATTTCATTCGCGAGAAAGCCAGGGAACGCAACCTCGGCAACCTCGAGGTGATCACCGCCGACATGAACGGCTTTCAGCTTGCGAAGACCTTCGATCGCATCGTCTCGGTGGAGATGTTCGAGCACATGCGCAACTACGATGCGCTGCTCGCCCGCGTCGCCAGCTGGCTCGCCCCCAAGGGCAAGCTTCTCGTCCACATCTTCTGTCACCGCGACCGGCCCTACTTCTTCGAAGACAACGGCGCCAGCGACTGGATGGCCCGCCACTTCTTCACCGGCGGGCTGATGCCCTCCGAACGGCTCATGGAGCGGTCGTCGGGCCCATTGGCCCTCGATCGGCGCTGGCGTCTCAACGGCCGGCACTACGAAAAGACTGCCCTTGCCTGGCTCGAGAACTTGGATCGCAACCGCGCACCGGTTCTGGAGATCTTCGAGAACACCTACGGACGGAATGACGCGCTTCGCTGGTTTCATCGCTGGCGCATGTTCTTTCTCGCCTGCGCGGAGCTCTTCGCCTACAACCAGGGCGATGAGTGGTTCGTTTCGCATTCGCTGTGGTCGTTGAAACCGACCGAGATCAACTGACGACCGCAACCAACGAGCTGTTACCGCCGAATGAAGCGAGGGGAACGCCGAGCATGAACAAGCGCAGTAGATCCATCTTGATTGCCGCCGTCGCGGTCGCCGGCCTCGCGACTCTTGCAGCCAGCGCTTCCGCTTACGAGGAGCCTAGCTACGAAGTCATCGCCCAGGACGGCGACTTCGAGCTCCGACGGTACGCTCCCTATCTGGTCGCCCAAACGACGGTTACGGGACATTCCGAGCAGGCGAGCAACGAAGCGTTCATGCGGCTCTTTCGCTACATCTCAGGCAAGAGCCGAAGGCAGGTGCGGCCGGACGATCCGAAGGTCGCCATGACCATTCCGGTGACCATGGACTTCACCGGCGGCTCCACGACCATGACGTTCATGGTACCCGAGCAATACAGCCTCGAGACGGCGCCCCGGCCCGCCGATCCCGCGGTCGAGCTCCGAGAGATGCCCGGGGGCCTGGTAGCGGCTCTGAGCTACGGCGGTCGATCCAGCCGGGATAGATTCCTCGAACGCAAGAAGCGTCTCCTAGAATGGGCCGCGGACAGGGAGCTCGAGGCCGTCGCGGAGCCTGTCTTTGCGCAGTACAACGGACCGTTCACTCCCTGGTTCCTGAGGCGCAACGAAGTGCTGATGGTAGTCAACAATGCCGGCTGATCGAGGACCTAGGTGATCAACGGTCTCAAGATCCTCTTCAGCCTGGTTCTCTTGTCGATGCTGGTGGTGACCACGGTCGCGAGCCTCGATCGCGGCGTCTTCGAAGCCGGCGCCGAGCTCTGGGCCGACCCCTGGTTCAAGGCGACCCTGGCCGACGCCTACTTTGGTTTCCTCGCCGTGTACGTCTGGATCGCCTACAAGGAGCGAAGCTGGGCGCGCAGAATCGTCTGGTTCGTGCTTCTCATGCTGCTCGGCAACATCGCCATCGCGGTCTACATCCTGATCCAGCTCTTCCGGCTGCCGGCGAACGCGTCGGTCGAGCAGCTGCTGCTGCGTAAGGGCGCCTGAGGTGCTCGAATCCATCGTGGCTCTCGCTCTGCCCGGATTCGTCGCCGCCCTGGGTCTCACGACGCTGGTCTGGCTGGCCAGCCTCGTCAAGCGCGACGTCTCGATTATCGACATCTTCTGGAGCCTGGGCTTCGTCATGCTGGCCTGGCTTTATCTCTGGATAGGCAACCAGAAGGCTCCGGTCGAGTCCTTCCGCCAGACCCTGGTGCCGATCCTGGTCACGGTGTGGGGCCTGCGCCTTTCCCTCCACATACTGTGGCGCAACTGGGGTCACGGCGAGGACTACCGCTACGCGGCCATGCGCGAGAAGTGGGGCAAGAGCTTCCCGCTGCTGTCGCTCCCGATCGTCTTCTGGCTCCAGGGCGCGCTCTTCTGGGCGATCGGCATGCCTCTACTGCAGGTGCAGATCTCGCGGCAACCGCCGGGCTGGACCTGGCTCGACCTTCTCGGTATCGCCCTCTGGGCGGTCGGCCTTTTCTTCGAAGCGGTCGGGGATTGGCAGCTCGCGCGCTTCAAGGCCGACCCCAAGAACCAAGGCAAGGTCATGGACAAAGGACTCTGGCGCTACACCCGGCACCCCAACTACTTCGGCGACGCGACCTTGTGGTGGGGCTACGGCCTGCTGGCCCTATCGACCACCGGCTCGTGGTGGACGCTCGCGAGCCCGGCACTGATGAGCTTTCTGATCGTCAAGGTCTCGGGCGTGTCACTGCTCGAGAAGGGCCTAGGGGACACCAAGCCCAAGTACCGCGACTACGTTCGACGCACCAGCGGGTTTTTTCCCAAGCCACCCAAGCCCGCCGGCGAATAAACATGGCGCCCTCCTCGCTGGCCGGTGACTCGAGCGGACAAAAACCCCGGGGCGAGCCCCCGGGGTTCTTTCGACCGCGGCTCGGGGCGAGCCGTCTAGTCGGCGCCCGCTTTCTCCTGCATGGCCTTGAACACCAGGTAGCCGCCAAAACCGATGATCGCCGCCGGCCACCAGTCCTCGACCCAATCGAGCGACACGCCGAAGCGCGTGTTGGCGAGCAGGATCGCGCCCACCACGACCAGGCTGAGGCCGCCGATCACCGAGCCTCGGAAACCGGGCAGCTGGAAGTCGTCGGGCAGCTGGATCTCGCTGCCGCCGTCGAGGGCGTAGTTGTAGAGCGAGGCGCGCCGCCAGGCGTCGACCACGTTGTACAGGAAGAAGAACGCGAGAAAGATGGCTCCCAGGGGGGTCGCCGGACCCATATCGTTGGTCAGTAGCGTGAGGGTGAGCGCGAACACGATGGCGTGAATGAAGCCGCGCTGGTAGTAGCCGACATAGACTTGTCCGACGCCGGGAAGGATGAAGGAAAGTACGGCGGCCAGAAGCGGCGACTTGCGCCGCGAATCGTTGTAGGCGACCGACCGAGGCGCGGGCGCTGGCTGCGGAGGCTGCGGAGGCTGCGCTTCGGCAGCGTACTGCTGAGGCTCTTGGGGCATGTCGGTGGCTGGTTGGTTCATGACGTCTCCTCTTGGGTTTCCGTGTCTTCCGCCGCTGAGTCCGTATCGGCGTTCTCAAACCAAGACGCAACCTCCTCGAGGATGGTTCCAGCTGTGGCCCGAACGTCGAAGGTCACACGCTGCGCGTCGCGACGACCCTTCTCGACCGCCGCCTCGAAGCGCGCGGCGATCTCCTGCCGGGTCGTGGCCCCCAGCGCATCGAGGTTCTCGAGCGGCGGCGTCCTGGCGAGCTCAACGGCACGCTCGGGCATGGCCTGCAGCGGCGACCCGGGCATGCTGAAGACGACGACCAGAAGCACGGTCGCAAGATAGGCGAGCTCGGTGGCAAAGCGCGGCCGCCGAATCCACTGCGGCCAGGTCGCGACCCACCAGCGGCGGAGCCGCACCTCTGCGGGAAGCGTCCTGCGCAGGACGCCTTCCACCAGGCCGGTCCCGGGGCGGATGATCGCCAAACGCGGCAGCTCGGCGGCCAAACGCTCGAGCTCGGTAACCAGACCGGAGCACGACTCGCAATGCACGAGGTGCTCGGCCAGTAGAGTGCGCTCGACGCCGGCCGGCAACAGCCCGTCGACGAGCTCCGGCAGACGCTCCTCCGCCTGATGGCAAGGCGACCCACTGGTTCGGTCCAGAACCTCGCCGGCGATCGCGCTGCCACCCGTATCGGCTTCGGGCAGGCGAACCAGCGCGAGCAAATCGGCGCAGTCCGCACAGTCGGCGGCATGGCCTTCGAAACGTGCCGCTTCCCACCCCGCGAGATCGCCCTGGACCAGCAGATCGAGGCCGGCTTCGAAGTCCTGGCAGTTCATCAGAGCACCTCCTCCGACGGCTGGAGGCTGCGCACGGCTTTCGCCAGCTCGACACGAGCCCGGCTCCAGCGCGACTTGATCGTTCCCAGGGGCGCCGACATCATCTCGGCGATCTCGACCAGCTTCATCTCCTGGATATCCTTGAGCATCAGGATCTCCCGATTGGCCTCGCTGAGCGTGCCCAGAGCCCGGTAGACGAGTCGATCGCGAGCGCTGTCCAGGCAAGCCTCTTCGGGGGTGGGTAGCGCAACCCGGAGGTCCGGGGCGTCCTCCAGCGGCACCGAATGAGCCGGGGTCCGCACGTTGAGCCGGCGCAGCCGATCGATGCAGCAGTTGCGGGCAAGGCGCATCATCCAGGCCACGAACGGCTTGTCTTCGCGAACCGTGTGCAGCTTTTCGTACAGGCGCACGAAGATATCCTGAGCCACGTCCCGGGCCTCCTCGCGGTCGCGCAGGTAGTGAAGGGCGATTGCGTAGACCCTGCCCTCGAGGCGCCGCACCAGCGACTCCCAGGCCAGGTCGTCTCCCCGGCGGCAGCGAGCAATGAGCTCGCTGTAGTCGAAGTCGGGCCTCGGCGTTGCCGCCTTGCGCACCTCAGCCATCTCCTATCAGGACGTACAGGGCATCAGAATGGTTCCCTCAAGCCGCGGTCACGCGCAGGAGACCAGAAAAGTCGCCCGGACGTTGGCCCCAGTCGCGACGATGGCGTTGACCGGGTTGACGCCGACCTCGCAGTTGTCCGCGACATCGGTCAGGCGCGCCGAGTAGCTGCCGGGCGCCACCGAGAAGACAACCCGGTCGTTGAGACCGATGGTCTGGATGACCGAAAGACCGGGTCCGGTGACCTGGAGACTGTAGGCGTTGGCGTCCTGGTTGGCGCCGGTGGTGATGGTATCGACGCTCAGGGTCCCGAAGGTGGACTCGACCGGCGAGGCACTCCCGCAGCCCCCCGCCGTCAGTAGAATCGCCAGAACCCATCCGCACTTGGTCCCGCCGATCGGATCGCGGTTCATTGGCTGCCCTCCGGCCGAACGGGGGCCGCTTCGGTAAGCCGTCGGTTCGAGTGCTTCTTCCCGGCCAAACGGAAGTCCAGATCTCGACTCAGCGCGATTCGCCGACCGGTGCCCGGATGAAGAGCGGTGAAGGTCAGCTCCGCACCTGGTCTCGCCCGCTCGAGCAACGCGTCAAGATCGAGAGAGGGTGCCTCGTTCCGGTCCGGTGCGAAGGCGTCTGCCACCGGATCGTAGAGCCAGCCCAGCTCGGCGCCGCCCTCGGCCGTCTTGACCCCGAGCTCCACCGCGCCGGTTTCGGCCAGTGCTACCAGCTGGCGAATCAGCGGCTGCTTCTGCCCGGGAGCGCTCACCGTTGCCTGCCGGCCGACCGCGGCGTGGGTGTCGAGGCTTTTGGTTCCCGGGGCCTCGGTCAGGCGCTCTTCGAAGCCGGATCCGGAAAACGCCAGCATGAACGCGACCAGGTCCGCAACCTGCTGGTCGTCTTCGAGGTTGAAGACCTCGGCGCTCACGAAGCGTGCGAGCGAGTCGACTGTGCCGTCATGGAAGAAGCCGAAACCCGCCAGGCTTCGGCTCCTGGTTCCTTCCATACCGACCTTGTCGTACAGGTTGCGCAAGTGCGGGATCTTGAAGCCCAGCTGCTCGGATGCGTCCTGGCCGATGAGCGCCTGGTGGGTCTCGCCGTTGGGGCCAGGGGGAATCGGCACGAAGCTGATCAGGTCGCGACGCATGGGAGTCCCCTGGCCGGTGGGCAGAGCGTGGCAGGTCACGCAGCTTCTCAGGCTTCCCGCGAGCCGGCCGCTGCGATAGAGGTCCAGTCCTCGCTGGGCGTTGCCGCGCGGCAGCGACTTGCCCTCGCGGCCGAAACGTCCGGTGCGCAGGTGGTTCTTGAGAGATACCGAGCGAGGCAGGGAGTTGTCGAGATTACGGAACGGATTGGGCGGGAATCGCACGGTGGCAAGAAACTTCTCGAGCTTTTTCATCTTCGACCGCGAGAGCTTGCGGTCGTCGCCGAGCAGACCGCGAAACGCTTCGGCGAACTCCTCGAGCCCGTCCCGATCGCCGCGCCAGTGATGCGGCTCCTTGCCGATAATGTCCTGGAGCGTCTGGGTGGTCATCGGCCCTTTCATCGGATGCCAGCCCGGCGGAAAGACGTCGCCGGGGATCAGCGACCTGTTCTGATCCTCGTTCGACTTCATCGAACCGCTCGGATCCCCGAGGTCCCAGGCCAGCCGATCCGTGCGCGCGTCAGCGTGACACGAGGCGCATGAGACATGCCCCAACCCGGAGGTCTTGTGGGTGTCGTAGAGGTGCGGCCGACCTTTCCGGATCGCTCGCGGCGTGGGATCGAAAAACCGGGCCTTCGAGATCTGCGTGCCGGCGCCGATGTCAACGACCGATACGCTGGCCGCGAAGCGATTGAGAACGTAAAGGCGGCCAATCTGCTCGTCCAGGGCGAGACCCGCGGCTCCTGCACCGACCTCGATCGGATTGCCGACGCGAGCGCCGGTGGTGTCGATCACCACCACGTTGTTCGAGCCCATGCCAGCGACCCAGGCTCGGGTGCCGGCAGCGTTCCAGACGATTGCTCGAGGATCGCCGATCGACCGGTTGCGTACCGATTGCGAAACGCGCGGCCGGTCGTAGGTCAGATGTGGATTCAGGTCGACCACGGAAGGATTGGCGCCACTCGAATCGACCAGGCCCAGGTTGACGCGCAGGAATCGGCCATTCAGAACCGGCTCGAACCGGACCTCGTTGACGGCGTCGGTGCCGACCACCGTCACCTGCCCGCTGGCCGGGTTGACCGCGACCGCCATGACCAGGTTCATCAGGCCTTCGAGATAACCGACCCCGAGGGTGCGCGTGTCGAGGGTCGCCAAGTCACGGTCCACGACATCCCAGCCCGGCACGCGCTTGGACTTTGCCGCCTGCGGCCCACTCACGAAATCGGTCCAGTCGCCGCCGTTGTCGTCCAGCCATCGGCCGGTGGCGTTCCTCTTGACGATCAATGCGACGGGTGGCGGCGGCGGGAGATCGGACGCGATCGGCGGGTCGAACGACGACCCTCGGTTGGGAGGCGGATTTTGCCCACCGTGGGGCCCCGACGGATCACTGACGACGTTGCGAGGAACGGTTGGGCGCGCGTCCTCTTGCTCGACGTCGAAGCCCCCTGGGAGCACCGTCGAGCGATTGCCGGATTCGAAGATCGCGACGTAAACCGTCCGACCATCGGGCGAGACCGCCATCGCGCGCGGATCTTCGGCTTCGAGCTTGACCCGGGCCGGCTTTGCCCCGAGGTCGCCCGGATCGAACACCAGCACGGTGTTGGCCTGCGAGCAGGACACGAAGGCACGCTCGGGAACACCGGCAAACACCACGTCGGCGGGCTCGTCGTCGGTGTCGAGGCTCGCGCGCACCCGCATCGCGGGAACGTCGATGACCGAAACGCTGTCCGAGACATGGTTGGCGACCCAAACCTCGGCATTGTCGCGAAATCGCACCGAGACCGGGTCGATCCCGACCGGAACCGAGCCGATCTCGCGAGGATTGCCGTCGGCCACGTTGAAGAAGACCACCCGACCGGCCGGCAGATTCACGGCGGCCAGGGTGGCGCCGTCGGGACTCAGAGCCAGGGGATGAACGCTCGGGGTCTCGAAATTGACGAACTGGCTCGGGGCCGCGAGCGCCGCCGGGACGGCGCAGAGCCAGCCGACCAAGAGATAGCCGAATCTGTTTCTCGAGCAACCCATCTCGCCGGACCTACCCGAGTCTAACCTCGAGGGTGCCCCGGTAGAGACGCGTGACACATTGGGTATCGAGTATTCTCCGGACCATGCGAATCCTCGCCGGCACCAGCGGCTTCAGCTACAAGGAATGGAAGGGCGAGTTTTATCCCGAGAAGCTCAAGAACGCCGACATGCTCGAATACTACGCTTCGAAGCTGCCGGCGGTCGAGATCAACAACACCTTCTACCGTATGCCCAAGGCCGAGGTGATCGAGAGCTGGGCCGAGAAGGTCCCCGAGGGATTCCGCTTCGTTCTCAAGGCCTCTCGGCGCATCACCCACTTCAAACGTCTCAAGGGTACCGAGGAAGAGACGGCCTACGTGGTCGAGACCGCCCGGGTTCTGGGTTCTCGGCTCGGCGCACTGCTATTTCAGCTGCCTCCGAACTTCAAGAAGGACCTCGAACGGCTCGAGGTCTTCTTGAAGATCCTGCCGAGAGACGTTCGGGCGGCTCTCGAGTTTCGCCACGACAGCTGGTTCGACGCCGAGGTCTTCGAGGTCCTCCGCACGCACAACCGGGCTCTGTGCCTCGCCGATACCGACGAGAAATCCCCGGAGATCGTGGCGACCGCGGACTGGGGCTATCTCCGGCTGCGCCGGGCCGACTACTCCGCCAAGGCCCTGCGAGCCTGGCTCGAGACCATCGGCGAGCAGGGCTGGAGCGAGTGCTTCGTGTTCTTCAAGCACGAAGACGAGGCGGGCGGCCCGCGCATGGCCGAGAGTCTGCTCGCCCTGACTTCGACGTGAGTCCGGCCCGCGCTTTTTCTAAGCGGGCCGGCGCAGCAAGTGATAGAGGTTGAGGCGGCCCGACTCACCGTCCGCAAGGAAGCTCTCGACCTTTCGCAAACCGACCGAGCCGACCAGCTCTGCGGCCTCGGCAGGCCCGGCGTGATGGCAGTAGCGCACGGCGCCGGCGTCGCCCCAGCCGAGGAGATGATCGCCGGGCTCGAGGTCGCCGGTATCCAGACCCGCGCAAGCGGGTTGGGTGTCCCAGGACTCAAACCGGCTTCGAAAGCGCTGCAGCTCGCCGAACTGCCAGAACGAAAGCCCCAGAAGCCCACCCGGCCGAAGTCGCCTGGCGGCGCTCGAGAGCAGCTGCCGCCGCCGCTCGAGCGACGGCACATGATGCAGCAGACCGAAAGCGAGAATCAGGTCGAAGCGGGCGTGCAAGGCGAGCTCGGCCAGCGGCTCCCGCAGCAGGTCCGCTGCCGCCAAGTGCGCCCGAGCGGTCAGCGAACCCTCCAGCGTGCGCCTGGCCTCGCCAACCAGGGGAACCGAACGATCGAGGCCGAGGTACGAGATCTCGGTGCCGAAAGCCCTGACCAGCTCGGGCAGCAGGCGGCCGTTGCCGCAACCGAGATCTAAAATCGATACTCTCGGCGAGCGGAGGCTCGAATCGGCCAGCCCGAAGAGCTTCCGCCAGCCGGTCCAGGGTCGCTTGCGAGTACGACTGAACTCCGAGGCGCGTTCGCGATAGAAATCCCGGTTGATCCGATCAAGAACCTCTACGGTAGACGCCTTCATCAATCATGCCGACCTTCCGACCGTTCGAGCCCGAAAGCCACGAGCGCGAGCTTATCTCCATTCTCGGAGAGCTCGCGGAGCTCGAGACCTTCGGAGCGCTGGAGCTCCAGAGGGTTCTACGCCGGTATCCCAAGAACGGGCGGGGCCTGTTCTCGAAGAGCGAGCTGGTCCGAGGCTTCCGACGATTCCGCAACCGGCTGGGTCCTTCCTTGGATGGCGATGCCCTCCTCGAGCGCCTGCGCATGAAGCCGGTGCGAACCATGAGCGGCGTCGCACCGGTCACCATCTTGACCAAGCCCTTCCCGTGCCCGGGGCGTTGCATCTTCTGCCCGAGCGACGTTCGCATGCCGAAGAGCTATCTCTCGGACGAGCCCGGTGCCCAGCGCGCCGCACAGCATCAGTTCGATCCGTATCTTCAGACTCTCTCGCGGCTCCACGCCTACCACAACAACGGCCATCGAACCGACAAGGTCGAGTTGATCATCCTGGGAGGCACCTGGTCCTCATATCCGGAGGCCTACCAGATCTGGTTCGTCAAGCGCTGCTTCGACGCGATGAACGACTTTTCCGGCGAGAGCGCCGCGCCACTGGCTCCGACCGAACCGGTGATCGACTTTCGCCTCTTGGAGGAGCGCATCGACGGGCAGTCGATCGATCGCAGCTACAACCAGGTCGTCTCGGACTTCGCCGAGGGCGCGGTGATCGACCACGAGACCGCAACCTGGAGCAAGCTCGAAGAGCTTCAACGGGTCAACGAGGGAGTCCGGACGCGGTGCGTCGGACTGGTCGTCGAAACCCGACCCGATCACCTGACGCTCGACGAAGCCCTGCGCATGCGCCGGCTCGGGGCCACCAAGGTCCAGATCGGCTATCAGAGCCTCTCGGACCGGGTTCTCGCTCTCAACAAGCGGGGACACGACGTCGCGGCTACGCGCGAGGCGATGAGAGTTCTGCGCAGGGTCGGCTTCAAGATTCACGCCCACTGGATGCCCAATCTCTACGGCTCCGACCCGGCCGCCGACCTGCTCGACTACGAGCGCATCTTCGAGGATCAGGACCTGCGTCCCGACGAGCTCAAGATCTACCCGTGCAGCTTGATCGAGAGCGCCGAGCTGATGGCCTTCTACAAGCGCGGCGAATGGCGCCCTTACGAGCACGACGAGCTGCTCCGAGTGCTCACCCGGTGCATGCATCGCACACCCCGGTACTGCCGCTTGACCCGGGTGATCCGAGACATCCCGGGCACCGACATCGTCGACGGCAACCGCGTCACCAACTTCCGGGAGCTGGCCGAGCGAGAACTGCAACAACTGGGCATGGCCAGCGCCGAGATCCGCGCGAGGGAGATTCGAGATCTGGAGATCGTAAGCTCCGACCTTAGCCTCGAGACGACCGAATACGACACCGCTATCGGCCGCGAGCAGTTTCTCGAGTTCGTGACTGCCGAAGACCGGATCGCGGGCTTTTTGCGGCTGAGCTTGCCGGCCGAACCGGTCCCGATACCGGAGATTCGCGACTCCGCGATGATCCGGGAGGTCCACGTCTACGGCGGGCTGGTCGGCCTCGGCAGGCGCCGGCAGGGACTCCCCCAGCATCTCGGCCTCGGACGACGACTGGTCGCGGAAGCCGAGCGCCGCGCGGCCGCGGCCGGCTATCCGAACCTGGCGGTTATCTCGTCGGTCGGCACGCGTGAGTACTACCGGCGACTCGGCTTCCAGGACGGGTCGCTCTATCAGACCAAGCCGCTCGCCGCCGCGCTCAGATCGGAGGGTTAGCTCACCTATTCGGCGATCTCTTCGAGGATCTTCCAGAGCTCGCCTTCTCGCACGAGCTCGAGCTTTTTGTTGACTTTGTCTCGAAAGGTATTCGATCGGTACTCCTGCGCGAAGGTGATCGCCGCCCGATTCGGTCCCGCGATTCGGGTCTGGAAACCCGAGAGCGCGACCTCAATGAACTCCGGCGCAGTCAGACGCTGTCGGCGCAGAGCTTCCCATTCGCTCCGGTTTATTCCCCCGGGCGGAACGAAACTCTGAGCGTAGAAGCTCAGATAGTCGTCTGCGCGCCGACCGGACCAGGCTCGAGCCCAGGCGCGGGCGAAGGCCACGAGGTCGCCCGGAACCGGAGGCACCCCACTCACCTCGATCTCCGAATCGGCGCGGGGAATCGCGGGTAGATCCGCAGACTCGACGGCGGTCTCTTCCGGAGGGACCGGACGCGGCGACCGCACCGGCACTTCCGCCGGTATCGGCAGCGCGCTCACGGCGCTCTCCAGTTCGGTCACCCGCGTCTCGAGCTCTCGGTTCGAATCCTCGCTCTCAGCCAGCGCAGCACGCGCTTTCGTCAGATCGTCATCGAGCCGCGCCGCCATCGAGGCCCTCGCGCTGGCACGCTCCCACTCGGCACGCCAGCTCTGCGTTTCCTTCTCCAGCTCGCTCACCCGGCTCGCGAGGTCGCGATTGGCAGCCTCGCGCTGGGAGAGCGCCGCGCGCGCGCGCGCCAACTCGTCTTCGAGCTCGGACAGCGTGTTGGTCATCACAGCGGCCTGCTTTTTCTCGGTGGCCGAGCTTTCCGCGATCGTTTCCAGCTCGGTCACCCGCGCCTCGAGGTCTCGGTTCGCCGTCTCACTCGAAACAAGCGAGGCCCGCGCCTGGGCCAGATCCTCTTCGAGCCCGGATAGCGTCTCGGCCATCGCCGCACCGCGCTCTTTCTCGGCCTCCAGGCTCGCCGAGGCTGTCTCCAGCTCGGCCACCCGGGACTCGAGGCCACGGTTCGCTGTCTCACTCGAAGCAAGCGAGCCCCGCGCCCTGGCCAGCTCGGCTTCGAGCCCGGATAGCGTCTCGGCCATCGCGGCACCGCGCTCTTTCTCGGCCTCCAGGCTCGCCGAGGCTGTCTCCAGCTCGGCCACCCGGGACTCGAGGTCTCGGTTCGCCGTCTCACTCGAAGCAAGCGAGCCCCGCGCCTGGGCCAGCTCGGCTTCGAGCCCGG
>CALZIK010000057.1 GCA_945787635.1 Thermoanaerobaculia bacterium
CGAGTTGGGTGCGGCGTTGGCGGCCGCAGGCGCCGCCGCGGGCCCGGACCGGGCCTGAGCCGATGCTCTCGGACGCGGGCCGGACCGAGCGGACCCGGAGGAACAGTTTCTTGACACCCTTCAAAAGGGGTGTCTATACTCCAAAACTCCGAGTTTCCAGATACTTATGGGGTACTCGGCACCCGCCGATCAGGCGGGCTACGAGCCAAAGGCTCGAAAAAATCTTAGGAGGTATTTGTTAGATGAACCCGACGGAAGAGCGGCACGAGACGTCCACGGAGGTCGACGTCCCAGCCGTTGCCGACACTCAGGACGAGATTAGCTACGACGAGATGGTTGCGCTGTATGACGCCAGCATGCGTCACCTGAGCGAAGGCGAGATCGTCACCGGCAAGGTGATTGGAACGACATCCAACCACGTCATCATCGACGTGGGCTACAAGTCCGAAGGACTGGTGGCCATTTCAGAGTTCGAGAAACGCGACGGCAAGGTCGACGTGGAAGTGGGGCAGGAAATCGATGTCCTGCTCGAAAAGGCAGAAGACGGCGAGGGGCACGTGCTGCTTTCCAAGCGGAAGGCGGAGCGCATGAAGGTCTGGGCCGACGTCGAGCGCAGCTATAACGCCAGCGAGATCATCCAGGGCCGCGTGCTCGAAAGGATCAAGGGGGGGTTGACCGTCGATATCGGCATCCGTGCCTTCCTGCCCGGCTCGCTGGTGGACATCAAGCCGATCAAGAACCTCGAATCGCTCTGTGGCGAGGACCTCGAGTTCAAGGTCATCAGCATGGATCGGCGGCGCAACAATGTGGTGCTGTCCCGGAAGGCGGTTCTGGAAAAGGAGTTCGCCAAGAAGAAGGCCGAGACGCTGGATCGCCTCGAAGAGGGAGCGCGTCTGCAAGGCGTGGTCAAGAACATCACCGACTACGGTGTGTTCGTGGACCTGGGGGGTATCGACGGTCTGCTGCACATCACGGATATCTCCTGGGGCCGGGTGAATCACCCGTCCGAGCACTTCGCGGTGGGCGACGAGGTTCCGGTTGTCGTGCTCAAGTTCGATCCCTCTTCGGAGCGCGTCTCGCTCGGCTACAAGCAGCGGACCGAGGATCCTTGGAGTGTCGTCGAGAAGAAGTACCCGCTCGGCTCCCGGGTTCGTGGCAAGGTCGTCAGCTTGGTCGACTACGGGGCTTTCGTCGAGCTCGAAGAGGGCGTCGAGGGCCTCATCCACGTCAGCGAAATGTCGTGGACCAAGAAAGTGGTCAACCCGTCCAAGATTCTCAACGTCGGTGACGACATCGAGGCGATCGTTTCCGAGCTCGACCTCAACCAGCGGCGCATCAGTCTTTCCTTGCGCCAGGCCGAGAGGAATCCCTGGGAAGAGCTGGCCGTCTCTCATCCTGTAGGCCACGTCATAGAGGGCGAAGTCCGCAATCTTACCGAGTTCGGCGCCTTCATCCAGATCACCGAAGAGATCGACGGCCTGATCCACGTTTCCGACATGAGCTGGACCAAGCGGGTCAAACACCCCGGCGAGGTGCTCAACAAGGGCGACAAGATCAAGGCCCGGATTACCGGCATCGACGTCGAGAATCAGCGTGTCTCGCTCTCCATCAAAGAGTTCATGCCCAACGAGTGGGACGATTTCGCGTCGAGTCACCAGGTTGGCGACACGATCACCGGAAGGGTGGTCAATGTCACCGATTTCGGCCTTTTCGTCGAGATTCACGATGGTCTGGAGGGCCTGGCGCACGTCAGCGAGATCGATCTCGAGGGAGATTCTCTGGTCGAGCTCTACAGCGTTGGCGAATGGGTCTCGGCACGCATCCTCCGAATCGAGGAGGACGACAAGAAGATCGGCCTCACGATGCGTGGCGTCGACCAGCCGAGCGAGGAGGAGGCAGCGGCCTTCCAGGCTGACTACGAGTCGTCGAGCGCCACAGAGACGGGTGACGACGAGCCCGCTGCGGAGGCCCTGGCTGCACCCGCGGACGACGCTGCGGCCGACGACTCCGGGACTGCCGACGATGTCGTAGCCGAGCCGGAAGCAGAGGTCGAGGCGGAGCCCGTCGAAGCCGCCGCTGAAGCCTCGGGCAGCGAAGAGCCAGAGGCCGTGGTTTCCGAGGAACCCGCGGCGGAAGAGACGGAAGACGACGACCGGTCGGAAGAGGAGTAGGTTCGACGGTGGCAGTGCCCGGCGGTTTGGGTACGACTCGCGCCGGAATCGAGAACTGACAAGGGAGACAACGGTGACGACGAAGGGAATGACGAAGGCTGAATTGGTTGAAGAGGTTGCAAAGACCACGCAGCTCACCAAGAAGCACGCGGAGCTGATCGTGAACACCGTCTTCGAGAGCATCGTTACCTCGCTCAAGGACGGTGACAAGATAGAGCTTCGTGGATTCGGCAGTTTCCGGATTCGAAACCGTGGGCCCCGAATCGGCAGGAACCCGAAGACCGGCGACCGGGTCGACGTACCTTCCAAGCGAATCCCGTACTTCAAACCTGGCAAAGAGCTGAAAGAGCTGCTGAACACTCACGGCTAGACGGTCGCCAGGCGACCAGCCTCACACAGCGATCAGCGTTCTCGTGTCGGAACAAGCGCAACAAGTGCCGGTGGCCGCGGCCACCGGTCACCTCATTAGAACGCTATTGCTGGCCTGGGCGGTCCCCGGAGCGGGTCATTTCTACCTCGGTAAGCGGCGGCGGGCTCTGGTCTTTGCGCTTGTGGTCATCGCCTCGTTTCTGATCGGGTGGAGTCTCGACGGCAACCTCTATACGGTCGTAGCCGATCGGCCGCTCACGGTCCTGGCCACCCTGGCCTCCATGGGAGTGGGATTGCCCTACTTCGGCTTCCGCTATCTTTTGGGCTACAGCGGCGATCTGACCGGGCCCGGCTACGAGTACGGCAGCGCTTTCATTCTCACGGCCGGGCTGATGAACCTGCTCCTGGTGATCGACTGCTGGGACATGGCGTCGGGGCAGAAAGACTAGGGCTTCCTTCCCATAAGCATGCCGGTAAACCACGTACTCCTGATGACCCTGTACGCGCTGATCGTGAGCACGTTTTTCGCGTTTCTGTGGCGGCGCTCGGTGAAGGCCCGCCTACGGCTTTTTCTTCAGCTTCTCGTTGGCCTGCTGGGCGGCGGCATCCTCCTGGCGTGGCTGATGTACCCCTTCCCGTCGGGGCCGCCCGGAACCTAGAAAAACGGGGCCGGAGCGTCCCGGCGCGGGAGCGAGTCCGGGCGGGCGCTGCCGGCTCTCGGAACCCGTCTTTCGCTGACCAAAGCCATGACCAAGCGTTTGCTGATGATCGCCGGTGAGACCTCGGGCGACCTCCACGGCGCCCGGCTCTTGCAAGAACTTCGCGCCCGCTCGAGCGGCGACCTCGAAGTCTGCGGCCTCGGCGGGGAACTCATGCGAGCTCGAGGTCTCGAGCCGATTGCGGACGTCTCGGCGATTTCGGTCATGGGGATCGCGGAAGTGCTCCGTGTTTATTCGCGAGCGAAAGAGATCTTCGATCAGATCCTCGACCGGGTGAGGTCCGAGCCTCCCGATCTCGCGGTGCTGATCGATTTTCCGGAGTTCAACCTTCGCCTCGCTCCGAAGCTCAAGGAGATGGGCGTTCCGGTGGTCTACTACGTGAGCCCGCAGGTCTGGGCATGGCGCAGGGGAAGGGTCAAGTCGATGGCAAGGTGCATCGACCGGATGCTGGTTTTCTTTCCCTTTGAGGTCGAATTCTATCGCGGCCATGTGTCGGTCTGTCACGTGGGCCATCCCCTGGTTGACGAAGTGCCGGAGCTGGACCAGGCCTGGGACCACGTCCCGGAGGCGGATGGCCCCTTTCGGATCGCCCTGTTGCCTGGGTCTCGGAGCAACGAGGTGCGGCGTCTGCTGCCGGTGCTGCTGGAGGCGGTTCGGCTGCTCCAGGTGCGGCGGCCCGGGATGGAGGTGCTGCTCGTTCAGGCCGCGGCCCTGGACCCCCGTGAGGCCGATCGGCTGATCGCAAAGAGCGGGGTCACGGTTCGAAAGATCGCCGAAAAGGACCGTTACCGAGAGGTCGCCTCCGCCCACCTGGCGCTCTGTGCTTCGGGCACGGCCACCTTAGAGGTAGGATTGCTGAGAACGCCTATGGTCGTCGTGTATCGCATAGGCCTGTTCAGCTATTGGCTGGGGAGGCTGATCGTTCGGGTTCCCCACATCAGCCTGGTCAACCTGGTGCTCGGAGCGCCCGCGGTTCCAGAGCTCATTCAGGGACGGGCTCACGCGAATCAGATCGCGGACGAGGCCCAGAGCCTTTTGAACGACCGGAAGCGCCGTGACGCTATGCGGGCGGATCTCTCTGGGCTGAGGGCCGCCCTGGGTGAGCCGGGGGCCGCCGCCAGGGCCGCTGACGAAGTTCTTGAATTGCTGCGAGGGGAGACCCGATGAGCGTTCTGGGCTTCCTCGGCAGCTACTTCAGGCGCTACTGGCTTTGGGTGCTGTTCGCGGTGGCCGCGGCTGGGCTATTCGCGGTGGCCACCGGAGCATTGGTGGTGTTGATCGAGCCGGTGTTCGAAGAGGTCCTGCAGACCAATCCGGCGGAGCACGAGCAGACCAGCGGCCTGGTCGCGGCCGCCGGGGACAAAGGCAACACCGTACGCTCCACGGTTGCCAGGCTCTATCAGCAGGTCAAGGACCGTCTGGGTGTCACCGAGAAATCGGTGGTCTTCTTCGTGCCCCTGCTGGTCATCGCGGTCTTCACGTTTCGAAGCCTGGTCGCCTTCATCAGTTCGTATTCGTTCCAACACATCGGGCTCGGCGTTACCACCGATATACGCAATAGCCTCTACCGGCGAATCCTCGAGCAGAGCAGCCGCTTTCACGCCCGGCATCCTTCAGGCGAGTTGACCAGCCGAATCGTCAACGACATCGCGATGATGCAGACCGCCGTTTCGACGCGAGCGGTCGATCTTGTGCAGCAGTCGCTCACCTTGCTCGTGCTGACGGTGCTCCTGTTTCTCAACAATCCCAGCCTCGCCTTTGTCTGCGCGTTCGGTATTCCCGCGGTTCTCTTTCCGATCGTGCGGTTCGGGCAGGGAATGCGCAAGACCAGTTACAAGAGCCAGGAGCGGATGGCGGATCTTGCCAACCTGGTGGGAGAGGGTGCCCGGGGCCATCGCGTGGTGAAGGCATTCGGCATGGAGGATTTCGAGTACCGACGCTTCGCGAGCGCCACTCGAAGGCATCTGCGGGTCAATCTGTGGGCGTCGGTCCTGAACAGCCTCTCCAGCCCGGTGATCGAGACCATGAGCGTCGTCGGCCTCAGCGGTTTACTGGTCTACGCGGGCTTGCAGATCCGCTCGGAGGTGATGTCTGCCTCCGGCTTCATCGGCTTTCTGTTCAACCTGGTTTGGATGTACGAACCGATTCGCAAGCTGAACAAGGTCAATCTCGTGATCCAGCAGTCGTTGGCCGCGGTACGCCGAGTGAAATCGTTGATTGATCTGCCGATCGAGATCGCCGACCGGCCCAACGCGCAGGTCATACCCAATGTCGAAGCCGACATCGCCTTCGAGAGTGTTTCCTTCGCGTACACCGAGCAGGTCGTGCTCAAGGAGGTGAGCCTCAGGATTCACAAGGGCGAGGTTGTAGCCCTCGTCGGTCCTTCGGGCGCCGGGAAAAGCACGTTGGTGAATCTTCTTCCGCGCTTCTTCGACCCTGACTCCGGGTGCGTGCGCATTGATGGGATCGACATCCGAGACTTCACATTGGAGAGCCTCCGCCGACTGATCGGTCTGGTGACCCAGGATACGGTTCTCTTCAACGATACGGTGCGCAACAACATCGCCTACGGGCAGGAGACCGTGGCCTTGGAGAGGATTCGGGAGGCGGCCGCCGCGGCCTACGCCGATGAGTTCATCATGCGGCTGCCGCAGGGTTATGACACGGTGATCGGAGAATCCGGCCTCCACCTCTCGGGCGGCCAGCGGCAGAGGCTGGCGATCGCGAGAGCGCTTTACAAGGACGCTCCGATTTTGATTCTGGATGAAGCCACGTCGCAGCTAGACGCGGAATCGGAGGCCCTGGTCCAAAAGGCCCTCATGAACCTCATGGAGGGGCGCACCACCCTGGTGATCGCGCATCGACTCGCGACGGTCCAGATCGCCGACCGGATCGCCGTTCTGGACGCGGGCCGTGTCGTCGAGGAAGGCAAGCACCGTGAGCTGTTGGCCGGAGAGGGCATCTACAAGCGGCTCTACGACCTGCAGTTTCAGGAATAGCCCGGAATGCCACTCAGCATGACAGGCTTCGGCGAAGGCGCCGCCGAGAACGAGAACTACGAGGCGAAGGTGACTTTGCGGAGCGTGAATCATCGGTTTCTGGACATCAGTGTCCGCATGCCGGAGGAGCACCGGTCGCTCGAGCCGGGAATTGTGCTGCAACTCCGGGCGCGACTCGAGCGAGGCAGAATCGAAGCGAGGCTGTCGATCGGTCCGCGGGCCACTCGCGGGCTCGAAATCAAGATCGACGAGGCCGCGGCGGCTCGCTACCTCGAGGCGTCCAGGCACCTGGGCGCGAAACAGGGTGCTAGCGAGACGCTCGAGACCGGAACCCTGCTGCGGTTGCCCGGGGTGGTGTCGGTGGAGGCCGTCGAGAACGTCTTTTCGGACGCGGATCGGGGAGTCCTCGACGCCGCGGTCGAGTCGGCCTTGGAACGGCTGCTCGAGGCCCGAGCGAGAGAGGGCGCCGAGCTCACCAAGGTCCTGCGACGAGCCGTGGCGGGGTTGGGTGAGGTCGTCGCGAAGCTGACGGATCTGCGCGCTCCGCTGCAGCAGGATCTTCTCGAGCGGCTGCAAGCTCGGCTGGCCGAGCTCACCGGCGGGGCGGGCTTCGACGTCGATCGTCTGGCACAGGAGGCCGCCCTTCTGGTCGACAAGGCTGACATCCAGGAGGAGCTCGACCGACTCAAGCTGCATGTGGAGCACTTCGGCACGCTCCTCGCCGAGGATGGCGCGGTCGGCAAGCGTCTCGACTTTCTCGCGCAGGAGATCCTGCGCGAGCTCAACACGATCGGCTCCAAGAGCCGTAGCTCGGCTGCCACGCAGCTGGTTCTCGATGGCAAAGTGCTCTGTGAGCAGCTTCGGGAGCAGGTGCAAAACGTAGAGTAGGGGAACGTGACGGGAACACTCTTGATCGTCTCGGCGCCGTCGGGCGCCGGCAAGACGACGCTGATCCAGCGGGCCCTGGTCGGCCGCGACCCGGAGTTGGAGGGACTTCTGTTCTCGGTGAGCCATACGACTCGGGATCCGCGCCCCGGCGAGGTCGACGGCCGGGACTACCACTTTGTGGACGAGGGTGTCTTTCGCCAGATGGTGATCGAAGACGAGTTCCTGGAGTGGGCGGATGTCTACGGCCAGTTGAAGGGCACCTCGAAAGCAGCCGTCTTGCCCCACCTCGGTGAAGGAAGGGACGTTATTCTCGATATCGACGTCCAAGGCGCCGCCCAGGTGCTGGAGAGCTATCCGCAGGCGGAGAGTGTGCTGATCCTGCCGCCAAGCTACGCGGAGTTGGAGCGCCGGATTCGTGACCGAGGTGTGGACACTGCCGATCAACTGGCCCGCCGTTTGGCGCTATCTCTTTCCGCGATCGAGCGTTACGAGATGTACGGCTATGTTATGATCAACGATGACCTGACCCGTGCGCAGGAAGCACTGCGCGCAATCTTGATAGCAATTCGACACCGCCGAGAACGGCAAACCGAGAGAGTCGCAGAGGTTCTTCGCGACTTTCGAGATGCGCTGAGCCGGGCCGACTCGGGCGGCGTCTGAACGGAGGAACAGATTTTGTTGAAGTTTCCGGATCGCATTGACAGCAAGTTTCGTTTCGTTCTTCTTGCGGCGTCTCGCGCCGAACAAATGATGCGCGGCGCGCAGCCCAAGGTCGAAGCTGGGCTGAATAAGCCCGGGCGTCTGGCGATGCGCGAGATCCGCGACGGAGTGGTCGACTGGGACTACGGCCCGGCTCCTGAGGCCGAGGTGGTGGAAGACGAGGTCGCGACCGAAGCGCCCGAAGCTTAGGGGCGGACCGGCAACGAAGTTCTCGTCCTCGGCCGCCAGGTCTCGCTCGGGCCGAGTTGTAGGATCGCCAGGCCAGCTTGGAAAAGTTATCTCGATCCCTCGCTGACGCGCTGGAGTACCTCCGAGACCTCGGCTACGAGGACCTTTCGGCCAGGGTACTCGAGGCTCCCTCCTCGGTCTCCAGCGAGTCGGTTCGGAAGGCTCCTGCCGCGGATGCCGAGGAGCGCGCCAAGGCCCTGGCCGAGGTCGGCAAGGAGGCCCGGAGCTGCACCGAGTGCCGGCTGAGTAAGGGGCGAAACAGGGTGGTCTTTGGTTCGGGCAACCCGGATGCCGACCTTCTGTTCATCGGAGAGGGGCCGGGCGCCGAGGAGGATCGCCAGGGCCTGCCGTTCGTGGGGCCGGCCGGGGAGCTCTTGACCAAGATCATTCAGGCGATCGACTTGCAGCGGGAGGACGTCTACATCGCCAACGTGGTCAAGTGCCGTCCACCCCGGAACCGCGACCCGCAAACTGACGAGGCTGCGGCCTGCCGTGGCTTTCTCGAGCGGCAGGTCGAGCTCATTCGGCCGCGGGTGATCGTGGCACTGGGCCGGGTCGCGGCCCAGAATCTGCTGGACACGACGGCGCCGCTGGGGCGTTTGCGCGGACAGTGGCACAGTTTCAAGGGCGTACCGGTTCGGGCGACGTACCATCCGGCGGCGCTGCTCCGAAACGCGGCCTGGAAGCGGCCGACTTGGGAGGACATGCAAGTGGTTCGCGACCGTCTCGCTGCGCGGGACCGGGGCGGCTCTGATCGGGCCTAAATGCCTGCTAACATTGGCAAATCATGGAGCCGCAGCGCGCCGCCGACCGGGATGACACCGTGACCGCCCTCGACGCCGGCCGCGGTCGCCTGGACATCAGCGTCCTGGTGCCGGTTCTCAACGAACAAGAAACGATTCAGCCGTTGGCTGCCAGGACGGCCGGGGTTCTGGATGGCCTCGGCAAGGAGTTCGAGATCATCTTCGTGGACGACGGCTCATCGGATCAGACGAGCGAGCGCGTGCGTGAGGCCCATCGCGAAGACCCCCGGGTCCGGCTGGTTCAGCTGCGCCGAAACTTCGGCAAGGCGGCAGCCTTGTGTGCCGGAATCGACGTCTCCCGCGGCGACATCCTGATCACCATGGACGGCGACCTCCAGGACGATCCCGAGGAGATTCCGCGATTTCTCGACATGCTCGAGGTGGAGGGCCTCGAGCTGGTTTCGGGGTGGAAGAAGAAGCGTCACGACCCGATTATGAAGCGCTATCCGTCGAAGCTGTTCAACTGGGCGACTCGAATCATGGGCAGCCTCGACCTACACGACTTCAACTGCGGCTTCAAGGCCTATCGGCGAGAGGTGTTCGACCAGATCGCGATTTACGGCGAGTTGCATCGGTTCATTCCGGTGCTGGCGAGCCGCAAAGGCTTTCGGGTCGGCGAGTTGGTGGTGCGGCATCATCCGCGCAAGCACGGCGTCAGCAAGTACGGCTGGGACCGCTACTACAAAGGCCTGCTGGATCTGATCACGGTTTTCTTCATCACCAGATACACTCGCCGGCCGCTGCATCTGTTCGGCGCCATAGGGTTGTTCTCGCTGTTTGGCGGTTTCGCCATCAACTTCTACCTCTTCGTTCGCTGGCTCGACAGCGAGTATCTATCCAACCGGCCCTTGCTGCTGCTCGGCGTTCTCATGATGTTGATCGGAATTCAGGTTCTCACCACCGGTCTGCTCGGTGAGATGATCACTTATAAGAACTTCGATCGCACCGACTCGTACTCGGTCAAGGACACGATCGGGTGAGCGGTGGCCTGAAGGTCCTCTTCCTTACCCAGACCTTTCCACGCTTCGCCGACGACACGGCGGGACCCTTCATTCAAGAGCTCGCGCGAGGGCTGGTCGCAGGAGGCGACGAGGTCACGGTGCTCACGCCTCATTCCCGCGGCGTAGCGGACGCCTGGGAGGTAGACGGCGTTCGCGTCGAGAGTTTCCGGTACGCGCCGGAGACGATCGAGGTGATCGGCTACAGCCGCAGCCTGGACCGCGACGAGTCGATTCGCGCGGCCGCGTTCCTGGCGACGCCTCTGTACGCTCTGAGTGCGCGCCGAAAGATCCGGCGAATGCTGAGTAGAGAGAGCTTCGACCTTCTGCACGCGCATTGGGTCGTGCCCAACGCGCTGGTCGCGGCGCCGTTCGCAAAACGCCTCGCGATCGGTCCCGGCCTGCACGGTAGCGACGTCTTTCTTGCCGAGCGTGGCGGCGTGCGTAGCCTGGTCGGTCGGTCGCTCGCTCGCTCGAGCTTTCTGACCGGCTGCTCGCCGGAATTGGTCGACAGGGTCTGTGCCCTTGGTTTCCCGCGTGCTCGAGCGAGCGTGATTCCTTACGGCGTCGACGTCGAGACTTTCTCGCCGGACCGCGAGCGGGGCCGGGAATGGAGGGATCGATTAGGGGTTCCCGAGACTGCGCCATTGCTGCTCGGGGTCGGCCGGATGGTGACCAAGAAAGGGTTTCACGTGCTGTTGGAGGTCCTCCCGGCCCTGCTCGACGACTTTCCCTCGGCCCATGTTTGCCTTGCGGGTGCGGGCGATCTGCTCGACGCCTTCCGTGAGCGAACGGCGCGGTGGAGCGACCGGGTCCATCTCCCGGGAATAGTGTTACGCGATACTCTTCCGGATCTCTACCGTGCCTCGGATATTTTCGTTCTGCCGGCGGTGCACGACGTCAAGGGCAACGTCGACGGCCTTCCCAACGTCATCTTGGAGGCCATGGCTTCGGGTCTACCAGTGGTGGCTTCGGGGATCTCCGGCATCCCGCTGGCGGTCGAGGACGGCGTTCACGGGGCGCTGGTGGAAGAGCGCAACGCCGAGCAGCTCCGCTCTGCGCTGGCCGGACTGCTCTCGGCGCTCGGCCGGGCTCGCGAGATGGGTGACAACGCCCGCCGCAAGGCGGTGCGCGAGCTGACCTGGGGCGCGGTCGCGGGTCGCTACCGCGAAAGCTATGTGGCCGGCTTGTCGCGCGCCGGAACGCCCCGAGGTTCCTGAGAGCGGCGCCCGCCTAGCCGTCCCATTTGTAGGCTTCGCGGGTTTCGAGCAAGGCCCGTCGCCGGCGCATGTCGAAGGTGACCTGGTGAACGGTGGCGGCGTGCAGCTCGACCATCTTGGTCAGCGGTCCGAGGGGATCTGCCGGCGAGGCGTAAAGCGTCAGCCGGTGGTTGCCGGGCTCGAGCACCTCCAGACCGTCCAGCGGCAGCTTGACCGTGCGGCCGTCGATCTCGACGCGCGCCGCCAGGGTTTCCGGTTCCAGCGCGATGCGAAGAGCGGCCGGAGGAGCGAGCGGCGACTCGACGGTTCGCGTCTCCCCGGGCTCGAACTCGAAGTCCAGGGTACGGCGTGCCTGGTAGGACAGGGTGTTGAGCCAGAAGGTCAGCTGGTGGGTGCCCGGGCGCAGCTCCTGCATCCGGCGCCGGTCCAGAGCCTGGAAGGCACCGCCGTCGATCGAGACCATCATCTGGGGATGCCAGCTGGGAGGCAGGAACACGGTCGCGGGCGCGGAAGAGCTCGAACGTCGCGCCGTCCGGCCGGGCGCGGGCGCATCCCCTCGGCGAGGCTGGCGCCGAGCCTCCAGGGCGGCCACC
>CALZIK010000058.1 GCA_945787635.1 Thermoanaerobaculia bacterium
GGGACCGGCGCCGGCTACCCGAAGTTCATGGGAATTCCGGGCGAGTCCCTGAACGGCGTGCTCTCCGCGAACGAGCTCCTGACTCGCTGCAACCTGATGAACGCGGGGAAATTCCCCAACTACGACACGCCCTTGGATCTCGGCAGGCGCGTGTCGGTGATCGGTTCCGGCAACACGGCGATGGACGCGATGCGGGTCTCGCTGAGGCTGGGCGCAGAGAAAGTCTACTGCGTCTATCGCCGCACCAGGGACGAGAGCCCGGCGCGGCTGGAGGAGCTGCACCACGCCGAAGAGGAAGGCATCGAGTTCCACTGGCTGACGGCACCCGTCGAGATCCTCGACGACGGCGAGGGCAACGTGCGCGCGATGCGCTGCCTGCGCATGGAGCTGGGCGAACCCGACGACTCGGGCCGGCGGCGTCCCATCCCCATCGAGGGCAGCGAGTACGAGTTCGAGACCGACATGGTGGTCTATGCGATCGGCACCAACGCCAATCCCATCCTCGGCCAAACCTCGAACATCAAGCTCAACAAGTGGGGCTATATCGAGACCGACGAGAATCTCGCCAGCTCCTTGGCGGGCGTCTTCGCCGGCGGCGACATCGTAACCGGCGCGGCCACGGTCATCCTGGCCATGGGCGCGGGACGCAAGGCCGCGCGGAGCATGAAGGCCTACCTCGGAATCCGCGACACCGCGGCGGTCTATCTCTCGGAGCGGAGCGGCAGCGAAGGCACGCTGTTCGGCATCCCCGCGGCAGAGAGAAATTTCGCCCGCATCCGCCTCGCCTAGACCAATCAGGACAGGCCCCCCAATGGACAGACAGACGCTCAAAGAACCCCGCCAAGAGCAAGTGCGACGCGCGCGGGTCGCAAAACCCAAAGCGGCGTCGACTCGCAAGACCGGGCAACGCCGAGGGCCGCGCGCAGCGCCCAAGCAAGCGGTTACGCTCAAGGAGCACGTCGTCGAGATCGTCAGCGACTCGGGTGAAGGCGCACAGCGTTGCGGCCAGTCCTTCGGGTCGGTCGCGGCGCGCATGGGCAACGGCATCTGGACCGTCGAGATCATTCCCGCCGAGATACAGCCGCCGGCGCGCAGCATCGCCGGGGCCAGCGGGAACCGGATCCGCGTGGCCTCGGAGCGGGTCACCAACGGCGGCGACGAGGCCGACCTGGTCGTGGCCTTCAACGAGCAGGTGCTGCTCGGGCGCTACCGCGCCAAGGAGCTCAAGCCGGGCTGCATAATCCTGTTGGAGGACAAGTGGCGCACGGATCCCGACGCCGAGATCGCCGTTTCCTACGCCCATGTCTACGACGAGCTCGTGGCCGAAGGCTACAAGGTCCACGAGATTCCGATGGAACGGGAGTGCGTGAAGTACGTCCCCGACCCGCGGCGCGGCAAGAACATGTTCGTCCTCGGTCTGCTCTGCAGCATCTACAGCCTCGACCTGGAGATGGCCCGCGAGCAAATCCGCTTCGTCTTCCGGAAGAAGGACGCCAAGGTCATCGATTTGAACCTCGAGCTGCTGGAGGCGGGCCACGACTGGGCCGAGGAGAACCTCGACATCAAGTACGCGATCCCGGCCTCCAAGCCGAAGGATCCCCAGATCGTGATGAACGGCAATACCGCCCTCGCCCTCGGCGTCCTGGCCTCGGGCATGGAGGTCTGCGCCATGTACCCCATCACGCCGGCTACCTCGGCGTCGCATTACCTGAGCGACATCTTCGAGCGGGTCGGCTGCGTGGTGCATCAGGCGGAGGACGAGATCGCCGCCTGCGCCTTCGCGATCGGCGCCTCCTATGCGGGCAAGTGCGCCGTGACCATCACCTCGGGCCCGGGGCTGTCCCTGAAGCAGGAAGGGATCGGCCTGGCCGTGATGAGCGAGATCCCGCTCGTCGTGGTCGACGTGCAGCGTGGCGGCCCGAGCACCGGGCAGCCGACCAAGGCCGAGCAGGGCGATCTGTTGTCGGCCTGCTTCGGCGGCCACGGCGACGCGCCGAAGGTGGTCATGGCGGCCTCGACGATCGAGGACTGCTTCTACTCGGTGATCATGGCGCGCAAGATCGCAGAGACTTTCAACATGGTGGTCGTGGTGCTGACCGACGCCAGCCTGGCGACTGCTCAGCAGCCGTTCCCGCGGCCGGACTTCAACGAGCAGTGGCTCGCCCCGCCGATCGACCAGAGCGCGGTTCCGGAAGGTGCCAGCCCCTACGACTGGGATCCTCGGACCGGCCTGGCCCCCAGGTTCATTCCCGGACAGCCCAACGGCATGCACTGCCTGACCGGCCTGGCGCACGACCGTCTGAGCCACGTCGCCTACGACCCGGAGATCAACCAGGAGGGCATCCGCAACCGGAGCCTGAAGCTGGCCACCTTCCAGAAGACCTTGAAAGCCCCTGCGATCTTCGGCGACGAGGACGGCGATCTGCTGATCGTCGGCTGGGGCAGCACGCAGGGCGCCATCGAGGAGGCTGTCGAACGCCTGCGCGCGGATGGAAAGCGGGTGTCGTCCCTGCACCTGAAGTTTCTCCAGCCCATGCCCTCGGGCATGAAGGACATGTTCCGCCGGTTCGACAAGGTGATGACGGTGGAGAACACCTGGAGCGACAGCCTGGACAGCGAGTACTTCGATGAGGACAGCCGCCGCTATGCGGGCCTGGCCCTGCTCCTGCGCGCGCGGTTCCTGGTCGACGTCGACTGCTGGGGCGAGGTCAAGGGACAGTCGATCAAGCCCGGAAAAATCGTGCGGGCCGTTCTCGAGCGGCTGCCGTAACAAGAGGTGACGATCATGGGAATTCCCGTCAGCGAGTGCCTGTTGAAGCTGATGGCCGAGGGCTACACCCTCGACGACTACCGGGGCGACATACCGCCGCGCTGGTGCACCGGCTGCGGCGATAACGGCATCCTCGCGGCGGTCCAGCGACTGTGCCGCGACGAGCAGCTGCCGCCGGAACGGACCGTGTTCGTGTCGGGGATCGGCTGCTCGAGCCGGTTCCCGCACTACATGAACGCCTATGGGTTCCACGGCCTCCACGGCCGGGCCCTGCCGGTCGCCGAGGGGATCAAGCTGAGGCGGCCCGACCTCCATGTCTTCGTGTCGACCGGCGACGGGGACTGCTGCAGCATCGGCGCCGCGCACTGGATTCATGCGATCCGCTACAACATGGATATGACCGTGCTGTTGCATGACAATCAGATCTACGGTCTGACCAAGAAGCAGGCCTCGCCGACATCGCCGCGCGGCGTGAAGAGCAACACCACGCCCAGGGGCACTTACCTCGATCCGCTCAATCCGCTGAGCGTCACGTTGGGGGTCGCGAACGTGTCCTTCGTTGCCCAGGCGGCCGATTGGATTCCCGAGCTGCTCTACGACATCATCTCCGAGGCCTACCACCACAAGGGCTTCTCCTTCGTGCGCATTCTGCAGAGGTGTCCCGAGTTCATGCCGCACCAGTTCGATCCCTGGGTGCAGAATCCGGATAAGATGCTTCTGCTGACGCACGAGAAGGGCGTCCAGCTCAGCGCCGGCCTCTCCAAGGTCTATCGGAAGCAGGAGGCCCACGACCCCGGCGACCTGCATCGGGCCCGGGAGATCGCCTCGCTGTCCGAACAGATCCCCGTGGGGATCCTCTACCGGGACAGCGATGTGCCCTGCTACGAGGACGTCCGCATGGTGGACCGGCTGCATACGCCCGATGTGATCAAGGGGGTGCTCGAGGAGGAGTTCGACAAGTTCACGATCTGGCCTTCGGAGTGAGTCGCGACGCTGGCCGGATCGGATGCGCCTGGAACCCCCGGGAGGAATGGCCCGCAGGCAAGGCTTCGAGGCCGGACGGAAAGAGCATGAATCGGACGACGACATGAACGGGAATCTTTCGAAGCTTACCAGCTTTCATGTGAC
>CALZIK010000059.1 GCA_945787635.1 Thermoanaerobaculia bacterium
GCTTGAGGCGGGCGACCTGGCGACCACGGACGACGCACATCAGAATGCCGTGCTCTCTGCCGCTGAACATGCCGGTGCCCTTGACCAGCGTCACGCCCCGGTCCAGCTCCTGCAACAACGGCCGGCTGACCTCCTGGATCTTGTCCGAGATGATGAAGACAAGATGTTGGCGACCTTTAGGCCAGGGCGGCCGCACCGCGCTTAGATCGACTTCGAGCGCCTCGCGGGTGGCGGCCGCGATGCGAGCCGCGAGACGTTTGGCCCCCTTGGGGCCGTCGCCCAGCACCTCGCCCTCCGAAGCTCGCAAGCCCGCGGTGAGGATGCCCAGAGCGAGGAGCAGGATGTTGAATGCCACCACCGCCAAAATGACGACGACTCCGTGGACGGGGCCGATCGCGGCCCGTTCCAAGAAATCGCTCCAACTAGTGACCGCGCTCGGATGAATGGCCAGCTTGATGATCCAGCTCGCCGCCAGCACCAGGAAGAGCGGCGCGTAGTTGCGCCGGTAGCGCCGGCCGAGCGCCTCCAGCAAGGTGATCGGGAAACGGGGATGGTGCAGGCTCTCGACCATCCGCTCGGCCCAGCCCGGCCGCTCGACCGAGCCGGCCGAGAGCTGCGGCGCGAAGTGGTTGGTCTCGAGTAACCGAACCCGATGCGACCAGAGCTCGTAGTAGCGGTAGCGTCGCGCTTCGATGAACAGGAACAGGAGAACCAGCCAGGCGAGGATCAGAATCACCGCCGGCGAGTGATCGACCGAGCCAAAAACGAACGTCAGAGCCGCGCCGGTCGTCACCACGGCCCAGTTGGTTGTCGCATCGAGCCGGGTGCGCCAGGTGTTCGAGCGACTCACCTCGCCGCGGTAGAAGTGGGCCATCGCGGTGTTGAACTCGCTGTCGGTCATCGCTCGCTTGCGGGGTGGCGGCGGCAGCTGTGCCGAGGCGTTGCCTGGGGTGGTGTTGTGGTTTTCGGTCATCCTATGGCCCAGGACAGTCTACCCGTCGTCAAGCCTTCAGCCACCGCGATCGGAACGCGGGGTCGTGGCGTCGCCGTTAGCCGCAGCCGGCGCGGCGCTTTTCTGCGAAGGCAAGGCGGCCCGGTGACGGCCCATGTGTGAAAGCTCGGGGAATCTTCGGAGCGGCGGTTGTGGTGACGCTCGCGGTCTCGCTGTCGAAGGTCAGGCACGGCGGTTCGACGGAGGGTTCCGCCGGTCCGCGTCCGAGTTCGAGGGAAAAGGACTCGTCTGGCTCGAGTCGCTGTCGTTGACGAGTGTGACGACGACCGAGTGATCTTCGTTGGCGCCACCACTCCCGATCTGGATGAAGTGATTCGTCACGGCCATGTAGTCGCCGGGCGCCATGGCCGTTCCGTTCACGGTCTCCCAATGAGTCGTCGCGTTGATGTGTCTCGCAACGGTTGGGGTTAGCTTGCCCTGCGAGCCCATGCATCTGGCGGGAGCGGGCAGTCGGCGGATCATTTATTGCGAAGAGAATAACAGGTTGAGCGGCCCAATCAAGTGATCTCAGGCTACTCCTGACTGCACTGGAAACGCAGCAGTCGAGCGCCGGGATAGGCCTCCTCGAGGTCGTGGGTGCAGGTAGTCTTCATGGCTTCGGTGAGATAGTGGCGCTCGCGCCCGAAGTCGTGGCTGACCACGACCCAGACCGTGCCGGCTTTCGAAAGCCGCTCGAGATCCACAGCCAGGTCCATCGACGGATTGGCCGGGGGACGCCCTTCGACAAAGGCGATCGGATCCTCGCGGGTGTAAAACAGAAACGCCGGGATCGATGCCGAGTAGACGTAGACCTCGTCGGTGGGCCGATGGTCGTGACGCAAGTCTTCGACCAGAGCCCGCATCTCTTGCTGGATGAAGTACGGCCATCGGGCCGTGCGCTCGACGATCGGATAGAACAGAAACAGCGCGACGACGGCCGCCACCCAAGGTGAGCCTCCCGTGTGCCTCAGCAGTGCCTGCATCCCCTTGCCGATCAGGAGAAACGCGCACGGAACCGTGAACAGAAGGAAGCGGGCGTTGACGTCGTGTGCGCCGGCGGTCAGGGGATAGCGGTGGAGACCGGACGCCAGGATGACGAGGGCGAGCGGCAAGAGCAGGACTCCGAGCTCGAAGCGCTTCTCTCGATCACTCGCCGCGGCGATGGCGCCGAGCGTCAATCCGAGGAGCGGGATCGCGGTCGAGCCCGCGAAACCCAGGGGGAACTGGAAGTAGGCGGTCACTGTCTCACGCCACCAGTGCAGCCCTTCCGCCGAAAACGGCAGCGGTGCGTACGATGCGGTGTGGTACTCGAGCAGGGCGGGCGGGACCGCGTGTCGAATCTGGAAGAGATAGAGCAGGAGGTAGTGGATCAAGATCACCGATCCGGTAACTGCGACGGCTGAGGTGGCGGCTCGGTCTCTTTGCGACAGGCTGTAGGCGAACAGAGCGATGCCGCAGCCGGCGACGACGATGATGGCGGTGTGGGAAAACCACGCGGCGGCGATGCCCGCCGCGCCGAATCCGAGGACGGCCCGACGCGAAAAGTCGTTCTTGCAAACGCGCACGGCGATCAGCAGCGTCAACACCGCGAAGAAGAGGTCACCCGAATACTGCTTGAACTCTCCCGCGTAGTAGACGGCGGTCGAGCACGCGGCGAACGGCACGAAGGCCAGGGGCGCGCTCCTCGAGCCGAGCAGCTCGATCGACAGCCAGAGGAAAAGACCGAGCGACGCCACGGCGAAGAGCAGAGGAATCAGGGTGAGCGCGAGCTCGCTGTAGTCGAACAGCGAGCCCACGGCCTTCGAGATCAGCAGGAAGCCCACCGGTGACGCCTGGTTGCCGTAGCTGAGCTTCGCGAACAGCCCCGCGTAGTCCGTCTGCACCAGGTTGAGGGCGAGCGCCGCCGGATCCAACCACAACGCGCGGTCCATCAGGAACATGCGCAAGCGCAGGTAGACGCCCCAGGCGAGCGCCGCGACCAGGAAGGCGCGGCTCAATTGCGACGTGAGAACAGCGCGATTTGAACCCATTGGGCCGAGACCGGAGAGCTCGCGTCCGGCTTGGACACGAGGTTGAGAGACGGATCCGGTGGGGGATCGTACCAGCTGCTTTGGGCGTAAGCCCGACCCTGCGCCTAGCCCTTGCGCGCCTTGTAGAGGGACTTGCGCAGCGACGGATAGCCCATTTCGGTGCGCAGGATCCCGATCTGGCCGATGTGGTACGACTCGTGCCACGCCATGAAGGTCAGGCGGCCGCGCAGGGTCCGGTCCGGGATCGGAAGCCCGCCTTCCTGGGCGGCGAGAGCCTCCTCGTCGGTCACCGCGTCGAGAGCCGCGTGGAGCTTCTCGGCCGCCTCGACCCAGCCGGCTTTGAGCTCGGTGATGCCCGGATAGGCGGATCCGTCCTTCGAACCGACCTCGGCTCCGAAGAGATCGCCGTAGGGGTTCTCGGTGGCGGTACCGAGCGCCTTGAGAAGCCCGTAGCGCGAGGACGTGATGTGGCCGGTCAGGTAGGCGATCGAGCTACCGTCACCGTCTTTCCATCGTCGCACGGCGTCGTCTTGATCGAGGTCGGACAGGCCGAGAGACAACAGCCCGGAGTTGAAGCGAAACAGCGTCGCCGCGGGAAGTATCAGGTCGCTCATCTTGGTCTCCTATTTGATAGCGCCAGAACGCCCGCACACACGGCGCAAAAGGCCGGTCTGCCCGACGTGGTACGCCTGGTGAAACGCGGTCAGTCCTGCGAGTGAGCCCACCGTCTCGTTCGGGTTCTTGGTGGGGGAGTAGGGCGCGGGAGCTGTGAGGTCCTCGGCGCTGACCGCCGCGAGCCGCTCGAGAACCCTGCCGTGCGCCGTTTCGAAGTCGGTCATGAGGTCCCCGAACGTGGCGGCGCTCTCGGAGGTGACCGGCTCCGAACCTCGCGCGTAGGGCGCCGCCTGATCCTTGCTCCAGACCGGCTCACCGCCTATCGCCGGCAGGAGACTGTTGTAGGCCGAAACGAGATGGCCCACGACCCAGTTGAGATTGTTGCCGCCGGGCTCCGGGGCGGTCAGGCTCTCCTCGTGGCTCAGTCCATCGACGTTGGCGTGAAGCACCGACTTTCCAGCCTCGAGTTGCATCGCCAGGGTGTTCTGCATTGCCTAGTCCTTTCTGAGATTGACTTGCGTTACGTCCCCGAGGGCGGCCAGCACTCGCTGGAACCCGTCGAGGTCCTTCGATTTGACGCGGGCGAGAACGCTCCTCTCGAAACTCTCGACGACCTGGCGGGCGTCACTTCCAACCCGGGCGCCCTCGGTCGTGGCTTCGATCAGAAAGCCCCTGCGATCCTCCGGGTCGATCGATCGCACGATCCAGTGCCTGCGCTCCAGCCGATCGAGCAGGCTGGTGAGGGTCGACGGCTTGTGCCCGAACACCTTCCGCAGCTCGGCGATCCGGCAGGGACCGTAAACCGCCAGATAGGACAGGAGATGGCCGTCGGCGCCTTCCATACCCTGGGCGCGAACGGCTTCACCCAAATGGAGGCTCATCTGACGCATGGCTTTGTGTAGGGGTGAGACGATCTTGAGCGGTTTCATGCCGCGATTATTACGCGGACGTGTTATACGATGTCGTATTATCTTTAATCGTATGAATTTGTCAACCGGCGGGCGCTGGGTTTGCGAAGAGGTGTCAAGAAACGGCCGTTTTCGGAAACGGCCCGCTAGGTTGGTGCTCGATTCAGGGGTAGTATCGCGAGGCGGATACCTCAACTCTACCGGTTGGTGAAGAGCGCTCCGGCGCGGCCAACCGAGGTGCTCCGGGCCCTGAGGAGCGAGGCCGGCTCTCGGCCGCAAGCTCGGCGTGCCAAAAAGGAGATCGACCATGGACAAACAACCCACCACTTTCGCTCTCTGCGTCTACCTTGATCCGAGCGCGCCCCTGGCCTTGGAAGAGGGCAGCGACAAAAAAGTTGCCCGGCTTGCCAACTACCAGTGGCTCCAGACACCCGGGCCTCGAGCCTCGACCAAATCGCGTTGGCTGGGCGCCGCCGACGATCCGGCAATGACAGGCGGGCTCGACTTTCTGGCCGTCTATGTCGTCGACATGAGCGGCGAGATGCCGGAACAGCCCACCTTCATCCCGACGTGGAAGCACCGCACCACAGCCGGACCGTGGACCGACGGAGGTCCTCCCTATTCCGAGGCACCTCTGACGCCTGTCGCCCAAGAAGTGGAGAATCCTCCCGGTCTGACGGGCTGTTTCAAGACCTGGTTTTTCGCCGGCACGGCTCTCGACAAACCAGACGAAGCCGTCACCTACTCGCTCACGGGAGCCGCGATCGGCGTCGGCCCGGACCAGACGTACTGGGTGGATCCCGAGATGGAGATCGAACCCTAGTAACGGCTCCGTCCCGCAGCAATCTGCTAGGTTTTGGCTCGGCGTGGTTGCCGTGAACCGAATGTGCTGAACCGAACCATCGCGCAGTACAAGATCGTCGGCAAGGTCGGCGCAGGGGGGATGGGCGAGGTCTACAAGGCCGAGGACACCTTGCTGCGTCGCTGGGTGGCGCTCAAGATCCTGCCCGAAGCCACGCAGCGGGATGAGCAGCTCAAGCGACGGTTCCTGCGCGAGGCCCGAGCCGCTTCGGCCCTCAATCATCCCGGGATCATCACCATCTACGAGGTCCTGACCGAAGACGATCTCGACATCATCGTCATGGAGCTGGTCGAGGGAGAGCCCTTGAGCGAGCTCATCCCCGAGGGCGGACTGCCGATCGAGCGCGTCCGCAGACTCGGCCTTCAGATCGCCGAGGCCGTGGCCGCCGCACACGCCGCCGGCGTGATTCATCGCGATCTCAAACCGGCCAATGTGATGGTCCTCGAAGGCGACCGGGTCAAAGTGCTCGACTTCGGCCTCGCCAAGCGCAGCGACATTCAGAGCCCGGACGCACCGACCACCCCCACCCAAACGCAGCGGGAGGCACTCACCCGGCTGGGCGCGGTGCTGGGCACCCTGCAGTACATGTCGCCCGAGCAGGCGCTCGGCAAGCCGGCGGACGCCCGTTCCGACATCTTCTCGCTGGGCGTCATGCTCTACGAGATGGTCACCGGGGCTCGCCCCTTCGAAGGGGACAACGCCCCCTCGGTTCTCCACCACGTGGCCTACTCCGAGCCGCGGCCGATCCGCGAGCTGCGCCAGGACGTGCCCGGCGAGTTTCTCGAGACCGTCGAAAGGGCCCTCGCCAAGGAGCCGCAAGACCGTTTTCAGGGGATGAGCGAATTCGCCGAAGCCATCAGGCCGGCCTCGCCGCCGGCCGGGCGACCCGTTTCCTGGCGTCGAATCTGGAAAAGCGCCGCGGCGGCCGTCGCCCTGCTCGCCGCACTGGTGGCTCTTCCACAGACGCGGTCCCTCTTGAAGGGCTGGTTGGGCGGCCTGGCAGGGCCGGCCGTCGAGCTGACCGAGCGCGATCCGACCACCCTCAAGCAGGACCAGCTGCTCGAGCTGGGTCGCAGCCTGCTCGCTCGCTACGACCTGCCGGGGCACCCGGATCGCGCCATCGAAGCGTTCCAACTGGCGATCACCAGAGATCCCGACTATGCGCCCGCCTATGCCGGAATCGGACTGGCGCGGTGGCGAAAGTACCGACTGGAAAAAGACCCCGCCGTTCTCAGCGCCGCACAGGCGAGCGCGGAGCGAGCGGTCGAGATCGACCCTCTCTTCACAGGTGGCAGGGTAGCCCTTGCCCTGATTCAAATCGTCGCCGGTCTAAAGGAAGAGGCCCGGTCGAACCTCGACCAGGTCCTCCTCGTCGATCCCGCCAACGCCGACGCTCATCGGGGCCTGGGCGATCTGGCGGTGGCGCAAGGAGAGCTTCCTCTCGCAGAGACCCACTTCCACACCGCGCTCGAGCACAGGCCGGACGACTGGGAGCTGCTCCTTCTGCTCGGCTACGTCCAGATGCGCCAGGCGAAGTACGACGAGGCCGAGCTACCCCTGCGACGAGCCATCGAGGTCACGCCCGACAATGCCAGGGCGTACCGCAGCCTTGCCGCCTCGCTCCACTACCAGAGCAAGTACTCGGAGGCGGCCACCGTCCTTCAAAGAGCGCTCGAGCTGCAGCCGCGCGCCGATGTCTACACCAACCTGGGCACCCTCTACTTCTTTCAGGGCCTCTACGAGCAGTCGATCACGAGCTTCGAGAAGGCCCGCGAGCTCGACGCCAATCACTACCGCACCTGGGCCAACCTCGCGGACGCCTATCGCTGGACCGCCGGCCGCGAAGGCGACGCCGCCGACGCCTACCGGCGCGCCATCCAGCTGGTCAGCGAGCGCATCGAGCAAAGCCCGCAGGACAGCCACCTCAGGAGCAACCTGGCGCTCTACCTGGCAAAGAGCGGTCAGGCCGGCGAGGCTCTTGCGGAGCTCGATCGCTTGTCCGAGCTCGAAGAGCCCGACACCCTCTACCGCGCCTCGGTCGTTTGCGAGCTTTCCGATCAGCGCACGCGCGCCCTCGAGCTCCTGGAGAAGGCCGTCACCCGCGGCTATTCACGGACCGAGATCGAGCATGACCCCGAGCTGGCGAAGCTGCGCGCCGACGTGCGCTACCACCAGCTGATCTCGGTGCTCGAGGCCAAGAGCTGAGTCCGCATTGAAAGAGAGCCTGCACCGATAGTGTCGCGCCGGTCTGTCTCTCCGCGAGCAAAGAGAGGCTCGCTCCGAGACAGCCGGCACTCCTTCAGGCACAGGGGCGGGGATGCGTCGGGCGGGCCAGGGCGACGCTCTGCCACAGGGCTGCTTGCAGCGGTCGATCTCCGAATGGACCGCCTCTGGTTGTAGCGGTCGACGTCCCTGTCGACCGTCTTTTCCGAGGTGCCTGCACCGATAGTGTCGCGCCGGTCTGTCTCTCCGCGAGCAAAGA
>CALZIK010000060.1 GCA_945787635.1 Thermoanaerobaculia bacterium
CCCAGCTCGGGCGGCGGCTCGGGTGGCGGAGGTGGTGGTGGCGGCGGTGGCAGCTCCGGCGGCGGCGGCGGTGGCGGGTGGTAGGCACCGACACGCGCTAGCGCTTCAGTTTCCCTCTAGACCAGCTCTTCGGTCGCGGCGACTTCGAGCTCGACCGACAGCGGCTTCCGGTCGCCCGACTTCCCGATCCCAGCCGCCATCAGGCGCGCAAAAACCATCAGAATGGCGGCCAGCCAGAACGGCCAGCGAATGCCGACGTGCTGAAAAACCGCACCGGCTCCGATCGGACCCAGCATCCGGGCGACGCCGCCGAACGCCTGCTGCACGCCCAGGATCATCCCGGTCTGACCCTCGGGCGCGCGCTGGGAAACCAGGGATGTCGTCGTCGGAAACAGCAGGGCGGTGCCGACCGGAATGAACGTGATCCAGGCACACATCGTCCAGATGGTGTTGGCGAACGGCGCGGCGGCCATGCCCAGAGCGACGCCCAGCGCCCCCAACCGCATCGCCCCGCGCTCGCCGAACCGCGCCACTGCCGGCCCGAGCAGAAGCGAGCGCATGATGAGCGAAACACCGCCGACGTACATGAAGAACCAGCCGATGGTCTTCTCGTTGATCTCGAACCTACGCTCCAGATAGAGCGCGAAGACTCCGTTCATAGCCATGAACGACATCATCCCGAAGGTGTAGATCCAGATCAGGCGCGGCAGCGGTTGGGTCGGGTGTCTGAGAAAGCTCGCGATCGCGCCGCGCGTGCTGCCGCGGCGATGGTCGGGGCGGTCCTTGACGTCGGAGCTTCTCGACTCGGGCAGCCATTTCCAGCCGAAGGCGAAGTTGACGAGGCACAGGGCAGCGGCCAGGTAGCCCGGTCCGATCCAATCCAGCGCCGCTGACAGCGACCCCAATGCCGGTCCCATCATGACGCCCGCGCTGGTCGCCGCGGTCAACCAGCCCAGCGCCTTGGCGCGATCCTCGCGCCCGACCGAGTCGCTGACGTAGGCCTGGACCACTCCGGTCGTGCCGCTGCCCGCGCCCTGCACGAACCTCGACAGAAACAGCAGCCAGACCGCGTCGGCCCCTTCGAAGATCGTGTACGCGCCGGCCGAGACCAAGAGACCCATGAGGATCATCGGCCGGCGGCCGTAGCGATCCGACAGGCGACCCCACAGCGGTGCCGTGACCAGCTGTGCCAGCGCGAACATCGAAACCAAAGCGCCCACACGGATCGGATCGGCGCCGAGCTTCTCGGCGTAAAAAGGCAGGAGAGGCAGGACGATGAAAAAACCCAGCATGTCCACGAACACAGTCGCCATCAACACCCAGATCTTTTTCAAAGAGCTGGCGTCGGTCATGAGGTCGCCTCCTTTCGGCTCCACACGACGAATGCCATCGCGCTCGCGATCATGAGAACGACGCCGTAGGCTGCGGCAATCCCGGTTTCCTGCAGTCGCAGGTTGGACAGAATCTCGATCGAGATAGGCCGGGTGTCATAAGTGTAGAGCACGATCGAGGTCACGAAGTCGCCGAGCGCGGTGATGAAGGCCAAACCGGCGCCGGCAGCGAGCGCCGGTCGCAACATGGGCAGCACCACTCGCCGGAGGGTCCGCCACCGGCCGGCGCCGAGCGACGCCGCGGCTTCCTCGAGCGAATCGTCGAACTGGCGCAAACCGGCAAAAGCGCTCCGACCGGTGACCGGAAGGCTCCGCACCAGATAGGCGAGCGGCAAGATCACCGGCGTTCCGATCAGAATGAACCTGCCCGCGAAGGGAGCGTTGACGCTGAACGCGGTCGCCAGCGCCACGGCAAACACCGTGCCCGGGATCGCCCACGGCAAGGCCACCAGGCTCTCGAGCAGGGTACCGAGCTTGCCGCCGACGCGGATCGAGCTTCGCGCCGCGGCCAGGCCCAGGCCGACCGCTCCCACCGTCGCGACCATCGCCATCCACGCGGAGTTCGCCATCGGCCGCAGCCGCTCGCCTCCGGACAGGAGCTTGGCGAAGTTCGAGAGATTCAGAACCGGCGGCAGCGCCTCGATCGTCCAGGTGTGGGGGGGAACGAACGACACCAGCGTGAGCGTCAAGTGCGGCAGCAGGAGGAAGATCGCCAGAGCCCAACCCAGGGCCGTCGCCGCGAGCTTCGACCGGCGGCTTTCGAGCACTCGCCGTCGAGGCGCCAGGCCGCGGACACCGCCGACCACCGCCACACGGCGCCGGTCGAAGGCCAGGAGGGCACCCAGCCCAGCCACCGCGGCCAGCGCCAGAACCACGGTCTCGACCTGTGCCGCCGCGGTCTCCCCGTTGAGCTTCGAAGCGACGATCTGGGTGGTCATCACTCGGAATCCGCCCCCGAAGATGTACGGCGCCGAAAAGGACGACAGCGAGGTCATGAAGGTGAGAAGCGCCGCCCCGGCCAGGGCCGGACGCAAGAGCGGCAGGATCACGCGCCGGAGCCTGACGGTCTTGCCGGCACCGAGGCTCGCCGCCGCCTCCTCCATCGAGGGGTCCAGGCGCGTCAAGGCCGCTCGGGTAAACAGATAGAAATAGACGTACATCGAGTACGCGTGTACCAGAAGAATCGCGCCTGCGCCCCGCAGCCGCCAGGGAGCGGTTTCGAGCCCAAGCAGAAACTGCACCGAGCGGGTCAGGAACCCGCTCTCGCCGTAAAGAAAGAGAAACGCAAGGACACCCACGAGCGGCGGCAGCGCCACGGGCAGCGCGACCAATCCGCCCAGAATCGAGCGCCCGGGAAACTCGAGCCGCTCGAAGACGAACGCCAGCGGCACGCCGATCGCCGCGGCCAGAACCACCGAGGCTCCCGAGATCCAGAGGCTCCGCCAGAGCGCCAGCCACTCGTCCGGCCTGGCCGCGAACGCGCGGAGGTTTTCGAGCGTCGGCGAGCCCGGCAGGCCGAGCGCCTCGAACAGCGTCAACGTCAGCGGGTATCCCACGATCCAGCTGAGACCCGCTGCCAGAATCCAGGGCCAGAACCTGCGCGACTTTCCGCCACGGCCCACGCTCGATGTCACTGCTCGTCTCGCAGAACCGCAAAAGCCACCGGTCGAGCCGCGTCGGCGCGTACTTGGATCGCCACCTTTTCGCCCGGGGCGAGATCGCGCTCGGTCGCCACCTCCACCTCGGTACCGGAATCGAGCTGCAACCGCACGAGATTCTCGCGTCCGGCGAAACGCCGGCTCAAGACCTCAGCGGAAAAGGATCGCCCGATCCTCGCACTCTCGACCACTTCCCAGGCCTCCGGTCGAACATAGACGTCAACCGGGCCGTTCTCCGCGGGCCCGACCGCTTGAACCGAGAGGAGCACCGGATCCCGCGCGGAAACCTCGATCTGCGCGGTCTCCCCGCCGGCCAGGCGGCCCCGGAGAACCGACGCGCGGCCAACGAAGGCGGCGGCAAAGGGCGTTGCCGGCCGGCGGTAGAGGTCCTCGGGCCGACCGACCTGCTCGAGACCGCCCTGATGGAGAAGAGCCACCCTTGTTCCTACGTCGAAGGCTTCCTCTTGTTCGTGAGTCACCCAGACGGTAGTGATCCCGATGCGCGCCAGAGTGGACGCCAGCTCTTGGCGCGTGCGCTCGCGCAGCTCGGGATCCAGGTTCGACAGCGGCTCGTCCAGAAGCAGCACCTCCGGCTCCGGCGCGAGAGCGCGAGCCAGAGCCACTCGTTGCTGCTGCCCTCCGGAGATCGCGTCGATCCTCCGGTCGGCGAGGCCCGCGAGATCGACCTGCGCCAGCGCTCGCTCGACCCGATCGCGAACGGCTCGGGCGCCTACGCGGCGGGACTCGAGACCGAACGCGACGTTCTCGCCGACGCTCAAATGTGGAAACAGCGCATAGTGCTGAAACACCATCCCGAAGTTGCGCTCGGCGGGGGCCAGCCGGCCGACCGACCGACCTTTCAGAAGCACCTCGCCCCGGTCGGCGGTCTCGAAACCGGCAATCAGCCGCAATAGGGTGGTCTTGCCGCTGCCGCTCGGGCCGAGCAGCACCAGCGTTTCGCCCTCTTCGACCGCCAGCGAGATCTCCCGCAAGACAACGGTGTCACCGAAGCTCTTGCCGAGGCCCTCGGTTTCCAGAAACGGCATCAGCCTTTCGAGCGAACCTCTCTGTCCCACCTGCGCATCCACTCCTGCCCCCTCTCACCCACCAGTTGCCAGTCGATGTCCGCCGGCCGAATCTCGCCGAGCGCCCGCTCGGCCCATTCCGGCAGCACTCCGTCCGGCAGGTCGTCGCGAGCCGGCAGGCGAAACACTTCACGCGCCACGAGGCTCAGAGCTTCTTCGCTTCCCACCCAGTCGATGAACGCTCGGGCCGCTTCGGCGTGCGGCGCCCCGGCCACCAGCCCGATGGCGTCGTCGATCACCGGTGTGCCGCTGGCCGGAAAGCTGTAGCTCACCGGGGCCCCACGCTCCGCGAGAAGCAGCGCGTCGGTCAGCTCCCAGATCGTCACGAGCCCCTCCTGGCGAACGATCTTCTCGAACAGGAGCGCGGGATTCTGAACGTAGTCCGAGGTCTGGGCGTCGAGCCGGCGCAGCCACTCGAAGCCGGCGTCCTCCGCTCCGGTCTCGGCAACCGATCTGGCCAGGATGAGTCCGAACGCGGTGCGCATGGTGCCGCTCGCCAGCGGGTCCCGAATCACCACCTTGCCCTTCCAGCGCGGGTCCAAGAGATCCTCCCAGTCCCGCGGAGCGTCGGCCTCGGATATCGCCGCCGAGTTGTAGAGCAGAAGCGGCACCGCCCGGTAGAGACCGAAGTAGTGATCGCCGGCGTGCCGGCTCTCGACCGGCACGTGGTCCGCCCAGCTGGGCCGGAAGGACGCGAGCAGTTCCTCCGCCGCTCCGCGACCGAGGATCGTGTCCGGTCCCCCGAACCAAACATCCGCCTGGGGATTGGCCCGCTCCGAGCGCACCCGGTCGTAGACCTCCTGCGAGCCCATGTCGAGCCAGCGGATGTCGATCTCGGGATGGGTCGCCTCATAGGCCTGCTCGACCAGCTCGAGAAGATCGCGACCGTGCGGCGAGTAGAGGACCACCGGCGTGCGCCCGTCCGAGCACGAAGACGTGAGCGCAGCCGAAAACAGCAGGCCGGCGATCCACACGGACCGGAAAGAAATACCTGCCTGACGCGCCAGCATGACGCCGGATTCTACCGGCTCGCGGCGACCTGAACGGTCACACCCTCAGCGGCGGCTAACATTTTCCCGTCTGAGCGAGATTCCGCTATCGTGCGGAACGGCACTTGCAGCGCCCCGGCGCTTGAGCTTTCGAGAAGGGATTGGGAACAACGATGACAAAAACCACCGGACTTCGGGGCGCCGCCTTCATCGCGTTGACGATCGCCATCGGAGCCACGTCAGCCGGAGCTGAAGAACCCGCTCTCGCGCGGATGCTCCAGAGCATCGAACACGACTTCGACCGCGAGGGGCTCGAGCCCGGCATCGAGTTTCGAGGAGAAGACGGCGGCCCGCGACCCGGGGTTCGCTGCGCCACGCGACCGGTGGCCGATTTCGAACTGCAGTTCGTTGGTTCCGCGATCGCGGAGCATCTTCGTTCGGCCGGCGTCGGGCACCGTATGGAAGAGATTGAGGTTCCGGTTCACTTTCACATCATGCGCAAGAGCAACGGCGGCTGGAACGTCACCGATGCTCAAATCGGCGAGCAGCTCGACGTGCTCAACAACTCTTTCTCTGAGCACGGATTCACCTTCGTTCTGGACGGCGTATCGCGCCGCAACAAGAACCGGTTCGCCAAGAAGTGCCTCAGTGCGAGCGTCGAAAAGAAGTTCAAGAAGCGCTACGCGGTCAACCCCGAGACCACGCTCAACATCTACACCTGCCGGCCGAAGCAGGACGTTCTCGGCTACGCCTACTTTCCGTCGGACTACCCGGAAGACAGCTTCATGCACGGGATCGTGCTCCTGCACTCGGCACTACCCGGAGGCACCGCCGCCCCTTACGATCTCGGCGACACCGCGGTGCACGAGGCGGGGCACTACTTCGGCCTCTACCACACGTTCGAAGGAGGTTGCTCGAAGAAGAACGACCGCATTTCCGACACGCCGCGAGAGAAGGAAGCCGCCGCGGGCTGTCCCATCGGGCGCGACACCTGCTCGCAACCCGGCCTCGATCCGGTCACCAACTTCATGGACTACAGCGACGACGCCTGCGTCGAGGAGTTCACCCCCGAGCAGGAACAGTGGATGAAGGACCAGGTCGCGACCTTCAGGCCGGGTCTGAGCGGCAGCTAGTCGGTCGCCACCCCGCTTGCGGGTCAAAACATGAGACGCCCTTCGACTCCGGGTATGCTCGGCGGCTATGGCGAACGACGCGATTCTCGAAGCATACCGCCGCTGGGGGTATCTCGAGGCCGATCTGGACTGGCTCGGGCGCCTCGTGCCGGACCAGCATCCCGAGCTCCACCCCGAGGGTGTCGACCCGGGGGCCCTCGAGCGCGCTCGCAAGGCTTACTGCGGCACCCTGGCGGTCGAGTTCGGCCACATTCCGGACCCGGAGCGTCGCCGGTGGATCGCCGACGCCATGGAGCAGGGCGGCATCGAGCCCGCGATGTCCCGGAAAGCGATCCTCGATGAGCTCTTACGCGCCTCGACCCTCGAGGAGACGCTCCAGAGCCGCTACATCGGCAACAAGAGGTTCTCGGTCGAGGGCAACGAGGCCCTCCTGCCGCTCCTGACCGAGATGCTCGAGCAGGCGGCGGAAAAAGACGCCGTTCAGGCGGTCCTCGCCATGAGCCACCGCGGCCGGCTCAACGTCATGGCCCACGTCGTCGGCGTCGCGCTCGAGAAGCTCCTCGCGGGGTTCGAGGATGTCGCCCCGCGGAGCATCTTCGGCTCGGGCGACGTCAAGTATCATCTGGGGGCAACCGGAACCTATAGAGCAAGCTCGGACCAACAAATAAGTATCCATTTGGTTTCCAATCCCAGCCATTTGGAAGCCGTGGACCCGGTCGCCATGGGCCGGGTGAGGGCCAAGCAGGCCCGCCTCGGGGATGCTCTGGGCGAGCGAGTGGTTCCGATCGTGATGCACGGAGACGCGGCCTTCGCGGGCCAGGGCGTACTGGCCGAGACCCTCAACCTGGCCGAGGTCGAGGGGTTTTCGGTCGGCGGCACCGTCCACGTTGTGGTCAACAACCTGATCGGCTTCACGACCGAGCCAGCGGCGCTGCATTCGTCGCGTTTCGCCTCGGACATCGCCAAGCGCATGCCGATTCCCGTGTTTCACGTCAACGGCGAGGACCCGGACACGGTGGTACGCGCGGCGCGTCTCGCGATGGCCTATCGATTCGAGTTTTCGAGTGACGTGGTGGTGGATCTGATCGGCTTCCGGCGACACGGCCACAGTGAGATCGACGATCCCACGATGACCCAGCCCGACCTTTATGATCGGATCAAGCAGCGGCCTCCCCTCTGGAAGAGCTACGCCGAACGGATCGGCGCGAGCGACGACGACGTGCAGGCTCTGGCGGGCAAGATCAAGGAAGACTTCGATCGAGCCAAGAGCCAGGCTCAGGCGCTCGATGAGATTCCGATGCTCCGCACTCTGCCCTCCTATTGGAACGGGTACACGGGCGGCGCCTACAAAGACGTGAAAGAGGTCACGACCGGCCTCGCGCCCGAGGAGGTCGAACGCTACGCCACGCGGCTGGCCGCGGTACCCGAAGGCTTCACCGTCCATCCCAAGCTCACGAAGCTCATTGACCAGCGCCGCGAGATGGGCGCCGGGACGCGCCCGATCGACTTCGGCATGGCCGAGGCCCTGGCCTTCGCATCGCTGGTGGACAACGGAAGCCCCGTTCGGTTGAGCGGCCAGGACAGCCGGCGGGGCACCTTCAGCCATCGCCACGCCGTTCTCGTCGATGTCGAGACCGGCGTTGAATACCTACCACTCCAGCACATCTCGGAGCAGCAGGCTCGATTCGAAATCTACAACTCCGTGCTCTCGGAGGCCGCGGTCCTCGGGTACGAGTACGGCTTCAGCCGCGATTATCCGGAAGCCCTGGTCTTGTGGGAGGCGCAGTTCGGCGATTTCGCCAACGGCGCCCAGATCATCTTCGACCAGTTCGTAACCGCCGGCGAAGATAAGTGGAACCTTCTTTCCGGCCTCGTGGTCCTGCTCCCTCACGGCTACGAAGGCCAGGGACCGGAGCATTCGAGCGCTCGCATCGAGAGATTCCTCCAATTGGCCGCCGAAGACGCCATTCAGGTCGCCTATCCCTCGACAGCTTGCCAGTACTTTCATCTGCTCCGTCGGCAGGCGCTGCGCAGCTGGCGCAAGCCGCTCATCGTGTTCACGCCCAAGAGCATGCTGCGCCATCCGGCAGCCGCCTCCGCCCGCGAGGATCTGGGCCGCGACGGCTTCTGGAACGTGATGCCCGAACGCAATCTCGAGTCGGCGGAGCGCGTGATCCTGTGCACCGGCAAGATCGGTCACGAGCTGCGCGCCGAGCGGGACGCGCGGAAGGCCCCGGTGGCGATCATTTCGCTCGAGCAACTCTACCCGTTCCCGGATCGCGAGCTGGGCATCGAGCTCGACCGCTTCGAGAGCGCGCGCGAGCTTCTTTGGGTCCAGGAGGAGCCCGCCAACATGGGCGCGATGTTCTTTGTCGAGCCGCGAATCGAACGGCTCACCCGCGACCGCCATCTGCGCACTGTCAAACGCTCCGCCTCGGCCAGCCCGGCGACCGGGTCACACAAGGCGCATCAGCTCGAGCAGAGGCGCCTGATCGAGCTGGCCTTCAGTTAGCTCGGGCGGGCTCGGCCTCGCGCTCCGCGCCATCCCGGCCGACGGTTGGCTTTTTCGAGTGAAGGGCAGAGAATCGGGGCATGCCCTTCGTCACCAAGAAAAAGCTCCTCCAGCTGCAGGAGGACATGGCTACCCACCAGAGAGGTGCGTCACTCATGCCATTTCGAATCGTCCGGCCCTATCAGCAAGGCCTCGTCGAGCGCCTGGGCAAATACAAACGAACCGTGAGCAGCGGCCTCAATATCGTGGCTCCGTTCCTCGAGAAACTGATCAAGGTCGACATGCGCGAGCAGGTCGTGGACGTGCCGCCACAGAGCGTGATCACCAAAGACAACGTCGTGGTCGAGGTGGATGCGGTGGTCTACTACGAGGTCACCGACCCGGTGAAGGTGACCTATAACGTCGCAAATTTCTACGCCGCCGCGACCAAGCTGGCGCAGACCAACCTGCGCAATCTGGTCGGCGACCTCGCGCTCGACGAATCCTTGACCTCCCGCGAAGTGATCAATTCGAAGCTGCGCGAGATCCTCGACCAGGCGACCGACAAATGGGGAGTCAAAGTGGCGCGTGTCGAGCTTCAGCGAATCGAGCCGCCTCAGGACGTCACCGAGGCGATGCACCGCCAGATGAAGGCGGAACGCAACAAGCGAGCGGCGATCCTCGAGGCCGAAGGCCAGAAACAGGCCCAGATCCTCGAAGCCGAGGGGCACAAGGAGGCCGACATCCTCGCCGCCGAGGGCCAGGCCGAGGCGGTGCGCCGCAACGCTGAGGCCGAAAAGTTCCGGCGCCAGGCGGTCGCCGAAGGAGAGGCCGAAGCCATCACCCGTACTTTTCGGGCCATCCACGACGCTCGACCCACGCGGGAACTGATCGCTCTCAAGTACCTCGAGACGCTCGAGTCCATGGCGGACGGCAAGGGCTCCAAGGTCTTTCTGCCCTACGAGGCCTCCGGGGTCTTGAGCAGCCTCGCCACCATGCGAGAGATCTGGCAGGACCAGGAGTCCCCCGAGCCGCCGGAGCCGGCATCGCGCACTCCCGGCCCCTAGACCAACGCGCTGTACAGCCCGAAGCCGAGCCCGAACCCGAGCGGCAGCGTAGTCAACCAGGTCGCGGCGATCTTCCCGATGGTCGCCCACTCGCGCTTGCCGTTGACCAGGCCGATTCCGAAGATCGCTCCACAGGACACATGGGTCGTCGACACCGGCAACCCGACTCTCGAAGCGCTCAGAACCAGCACCGCGGTGATCAGGTTGGCGGTCAGCCCCTGCCCGGTGTTGAGATCGGTGATGTGCTTGGACATGTTCTCGGCCACACCACGTGAATGGAGCCAGCCTCCCGCCGCCATCGCCACGGCCACGGCGCCGAGAACCGGGACAGAGGCTGCGCCTCCGAGAGCGACGACACCGAAGAGCAGCGCCGCGATCTTGGGCGTATCGTTGACCGCCCGGGCGAAGCACACCGCGCCGGCGCTCAGATAGTGGACGATGTCGACCGCGCCTTGGGCGTGGATTCCCAAGACCCGCCCGGAATAGCGCTCGACGCACTCGTCGAGCTTGCCGACGCCAAACTCCATCGGGACGGTCTGCGCCATCTGGGACACGCCCGACATCGCGGCGCTTCCCAACGGTACCAACTGCCCCTCCGCGACGCACACACAGGTCTCCTTCTCGACTCCCAGCCGCCGGCGCGCCACGCGAAAACCAATGTAGACGATCGCGGTCAAACCGATCGAGAGAACCGGGCTCAACAAGAGCGGCCGGGCGAACTTGGTCCCGAGAGCCTGCCACCCGACGCCGGCCTTTCCGGCTGCCGCGAGCCCGGCCCCGACCAGCGCGCCGGTGAGCGCATGGGTGGTCGAGGTCGGCATCCCTAAGAAGGTCGCCAGCAGGATAGTAACCGCGGCGGCGCCGGCGACCGCAACCAACAGGCCGGGTCCGAGAAACTCCTCCGGCACCAGTCCCTTACCTCGAAACGCGCTCACCAGGCGAGACGCGAAAACGACCGAGACCAGGGATCCGGCCAGAGTCGCACCGGTAGCCCAGATCAGAGCCTTGCGATAGGTCGTCGTGTTGCTGCCGTAGAGGGTCGCCACGCCCTTGAAATTGTCGTTGGCGCCGTTGGCCCAGGCGAGCAGAAAGACACAGACCAGAAGAATCGGGACCAGCATCGTCGAGAGACCCTATCAACACCCTACGCGCCCGGCGCCGCTGCGGTTCACGCACTACAATGCCGGCACTCCCCGGTAGCTTCCGACGAGTCTCACTCACCACCGAACCGATCATCGACTTGTCCAGACCGATCACGACCTCGCCTCCGGAACCGGATCGGGGGACGCGGTTCGTCTACGCCGGCTTTCTTCTGGTCGGGATGATCGCGGTCCTGCTCGGTCCGCTAATCCCCGAGCTTCAGGCTGTCTGGGGAATCGACCACGCCCAGACCGGCACGCTTTTCATGATGCAGTTTCTCGCCAGCTCGATCGGAGGCGTCCTTGCGAGCCTCCATCTGCGCCGGAGCATCGTCTCGGGTTACCTTTGCGCCGCACTCGGTCTGGTCTGCCTGATCTGGGGCGGATGGGAGCTCGCGCGCCTCTCGATGGCGATCCTCGGCTTCGCGCTCGGATTGCTCATTACCGCCTCGAATCTTCTGGTCGCCGAACGCAACTCCGCCAACCGGGGCGCCGCGCTGGCTGCGCTCAACCTCTCGTGGGGTATCGGGGCGGTCATCTGCCCCCTGCTGTTCGCCGCCTTCACGGCCCGGCTTGGAGCGTTCGGGTTGGTGGCGGTCTTTGCGACCCTCGCTGCCGGAACCGGTGTCGTGATGGCGCTCACTCTCCGAGATACCCCTGACGTTGGTCGATCGTCGAGCGCCCCGGAGCCGGTGCGCCACGCGCCGGCGGCTCTGCTTCTGCTCATCGCGGCGCTTCTCTTTCTCTACGTCGGCGTCGAGACCTCGGTGGGCGGCTGGCTAGTGACCCTCTCCGACCAGCTCTCGGTCGAGCGGGCGGTCGTGTCGCTGGTTATCGGCTCGGGGTTCTGGGGAGCGCTTCTCGTCGGCCGCACCGCGGCCGCGCTGCTGCTCAGGCGGATCGCCGAGCCGACACTCTATTGGCTCTCGCTCGCCACGGCGGCTGCCGGTACGGCATGCTTGTTTCTGGCAGAGTCCAGAGCCGGTATCGCGGCCGGAGCGCTTCTTGCCGGGCTGGGCCTGGCCTCGCTCTTTCCGCTCACCGTCTCGATCCTCGCCGAGGCCACGTCCTCGAGCCGATCGAGGCTCGCCGGCTCGGTCATGGCCTTCGGAGGTTTCGGTGGAGCCTTCCTGCCCTGGCTGACGGGCCGGCTGGCACGCTCCGGAGAGGCCGGAGACTCGCTCAGCCACGGCTTCATGGTGCCTCTCGTGGGGCTCGCCCTCCTTTCGGGTCTCTACCTGACCTATCGCTTGCTGCACGCGCCTCGAGATGCCGGCGCTCTTCCCGGCAGCACGCGCTCTTGACTCGACACTGCAACCGCTCTAACGTCTGCAGCTCGATGAGCGGTACCCGCAAGATCACGTCCCGACCGGGAGTTCGCGCTCGACGCCAGCGCCGATCGAAGCTCATCTCCCGGCCGGGGACTGCGTGATCTGAGAACCAACGTTTCGAAAGACTCGAGCCCCCAGCCAGCCGGCTGGGGGCTTTCTTATTCAAGGAGTCGCCATGAGTCAAAAGATCGTCCTGGCCTACAGCGGTGGGCTCGACACCGCCTGCATTCTGCGGTTTCTTCAGGAGCGCGGCTACGACGTCGTCGCCTTCGTCGCGAACGTCGGCCAGCAGGAGGACTTCGATGCGGTCGAGGCACGGGCGCGCGCGCAGGGCGCGACCGACGTCGTGGTGCGCGATCTGCGCCAAGAGCTGGTCACCGATTACATCGTTCCCGCGGTCGCAGGCAACGCAGTCTATGAGAACCGCTATCTCCTCGGAACCGCCTTGGCGCGACCGCTCATTGCCCGGCATCAGGTCGAGGTTGCGCGCGCGTTCGATGCTTCGATCCTGTCGCACGGGGCCACCGGCAAGGGCAACGACCAGGTCCGCTTCGAGCTCGCGTTCGCGGCACTGGCGCCGCGGATGACCGTCCTCGCGCCCTGGAAAGACCGGGAGTTCCTCGACCGCTTTCAAGGCCGCCAGGATCTCCTGCGCTACGCCGCCGAACAGGGCCTCGAGATCGACGTCACCCAAAGCAAGCCCTACTCGACCGACGAGAACCTGATGCACTGCAGCTACGAAGCCGGGGTGCTCGAAGATCCTGCGGTGGCCCCGACCGAGGACATGTTTCGGCTCACCCGATCACCCGCCGATGCCCCCGACGAGCCCGGCGAGATCACGCTGCGATTCAAGAACGCCCGACCGGTCGCGCTGCTCGAGGAAGGCAGCGACAACGAGACCGAAGATCCCCTGGAGATGTATCTGCGCCTCAACGAGCTTGGCGGGCTTCATGGCGTCGGACGTATCGACATCGTCGAGAACCGCTTCGTCGGCATCAAGTCGCGCGGCGTCTACGAGACGCCGGGCGGCACGATTCTCCACGCCGCCTTGCGCGATCTCGAGGGAATCGCGATGGATCGCGAGGTCCTCAGGCTTCGCGATAGCCTGTCTCCCAAGTTCGCGGAGCTGATCTACAACGGCTTCTGGTTCAGTCCCGAGATGGATTTCATTCGCGCCGCCTTCGCCCAGGCTCAAGAGCTGATCGACGGGGAGGTTCGCCTGCGCCTCTACAAGGGCCAGGTCAGCGTTCGCGGACGCAGCTCGACCAGTTCGCTGTACGACCAGAACCTGGCTTCCATGGATGTCGAGGGCGGCTACGACGCGACGGATGCTCGGGGCTTCATTCGGATCAACTCGTTGAGGCTGAAGGCCCACCGCGTGATCGTCCGAACGGGAGAGCAGTGAGCACCCTCTGGAGCGCGGTTGCGACCCTCGACGAGCTGATCGCCCGGCTCACCGTCGGGCGGGATCCCGAGCTCGATATCGAGCTCGTCCCCTACGACGCCCTGGCAAGCGCCGCCCACGCGCGAATGCTCGCCAAGATCGGCGTGCTGACCGAGGCCGAGCTCGAGGGCCTGCTCGCCGAGCTCCGCAAAATCGCCGACGACGCGCGCGACCCTGAAGCCGGCTTCGAGATCCTGAGCGTCGAAGAGGACGGGCACACCGCGATCGAGAATCGGCTGACCGCCCGGCTCGGCGACGCCGGCAAGAAGATTCACACCGGCCGGAGCCGCAACGACCAAATCGTCGCGGCGCTTCGCCTGTGGGGCCGGGAAGCGGTCCTGCGGCTCGCCTCCGAGGTCCTGGCGGTCGCCACGACCCTGACCGATCTGGCCCGGGTACACGCCGAAACCTCGATCCCGGGATACACCCACACCCGCCAGGCCATGCCGACCACCCTCGGCCACTTTTTCGCCGCGGGCGCCGAAACCCTGCTTGACCACGCTCCATGGCTTCGAACGGCCTTCGAGCACCTGAATCGATCTCCCTTGGGGAGCGCCTCCGGTTTCGGAGTCGCGCTCGCGCTCGATCGAGAGCTGGTCGCCGAGCTTCTCGGGTTCGACTCGATGCAGCGCAACACCCTGGCGGTCCAGAACGATCGCGGCCGGACCGAAGCCCTGGTTCTAGGCGTGGTGGCCTCGGTCGCGACCGACCTGGGGCGTCTGGCTTGCGACCTGATCCGCTATTCGAGCGAGGAGACGGACTTTATCTCGCTCGACCCGAGCACGACCACCGGTTCGAGCATCATGCCGCAGAAGCGAAACCCCGACGTGCTCGAGATCATTCGAGCCTCGGCGGCTCGATGCCGCGCGCAGCAGGGCGAGGTGGCGGCGATCTACGGCGGGGTCGGCTTCGGCTACCACCGCGACCTGCAACTCACCAAAGAGCCCTTCCTGCGCGGCCTCACCCTGACAGCCGATTGCTCGGCGGCGATGGCCCGGGTGCTCCAGTCGCTCGAGGTCGACGCCGAGCGCTGCCGACAGGCGATCTTGCCGTCCACCGCCGCCACCGACGGGGTCTACCAGCGGGTCGCTCAGGGCGAGCCGTTTCGGGACGCCTACCGGCGAGCCGCGGAAGAACCGACAACCGCCTATGACGGCGATCCGGCCGAGAGCTGGCGGACGCGGCGGCATGCCGGCGCACCCGGAGACCTGGTGCTCACCCATCTCACCGACGCCACCGAGGCGCCGGCCAGATGGCTCGACGAGCGGCAGCGAGCCATCGCAGCGGTCTGGCGCACCCTCGAGGGCCGCTAGACACGGCACCGGCTCTTTCCCCGCCCGCCCTTCTGTCCGTTTCGGGGGCATACCCAACACGACCCCCCGGGGGCTCCCGTACAAGAACCGAACGAACGATTCGATTTGGCTAGACTCCCGGCGGAGGAACATCCCATGCGCGCATTTCTGTTGGCCTTCGTTTTCACTCTGGCGCCGGCCCCATTCGCGGCCGCCGCCGAAGGAGCGCCCCCGGCTCACCTCGCCGCGTCACTGCCGAAACTCGACGCGGCCCAACGACTCGAAGCCGGCCAGGTGGTCGGTCTTTTCGGCGGAGGCCTGTCCTTGTCGACCGCAGGCGCCGCCCGGGCCCTGGTGGTCGGAGCGCCCGACGGCGGCGAGACATCCGGCATGGCGGCGGTGACGCTCACCGGCCGCGCGTCGGTCCAGGTCGTCGGACCGGTCCAGGCCGGCAGGCTCCTCTTTGCTTCGGGACGAAACGACGGCACCGCGCTCGCCCTGTCGCCGTCTCAGATCACCCTCGCCAGGCTGCCCTTACTCATTGGACGAGCCCTCGAAGCCGGTACCGGCGAAGGGATACGTGCCGTCGCCGCCCTTGTCGGCCTGCCGGAGCACGCGGTCCTGTCCGGCCTTCTCGAGGAGCGCGATGCCCTCCTCGAGGTCCAGGAGGTCGAGCTCGCCGAGCTGCGCGCCAAAGTCGGCGAGCTCGAACCACTCACAGCCCAGGTCGCCGACCTGCGCCGCGCGACGGCTCGGCTCGTCGCCCTAGAGGCGGCTCGCCAGTCGGAGCAGCTCGCGCCGCCGAAAGAACCGGACTGAACCTGTCGAAGCGCCGAATTTTTCACCTAAACGCCACTTTATCTCGGCTCTTTCGAACAGAAGCGGTCGTTTTTTTCTCTCCCCGCCTGACTCGGGTCAGAGCGGAACCGTTGAGCTGAAACTTCTAAGGTGTTGATTGCATTGCATTTATCTGCCCGATTCGATGGTGTTGGAGACGATGCGCCTTCCATCTATTGACGAATCCGGATGGTACGGCGGTTGCGATCATGGACGAGCGAGACAGGATTCTCATCCATGGCACGCCGTTATTTCCCGAACACTCTCAGCCTGCTCGTTGCCGGGCTGGGACTCCTCTCGCTCCCCACAGCTGCCTGGCCTGCTCCGACCGCGGCTCCTGAGAGCGTCATCGTCCAAGCGTCGAGCGCCGAGCGGGCCGCTCGGATGGTCCAAGAGGTGGGTGGCACGGTCACCCACGAGTTGGGCATCATCCGTTCGGCCGCGGCCGAGCTGACCTCGGATCAGAGAGTCAAGCTCGAAGCCATCCAGGGCGGCGTTCGCATCTATGGGAACCACCGAGCCGAGCTGACCGCGAAAGGCGCGAAAGGCGGAAAAGGCGGAGGCGGAGGCGGCACGAGCCAGGTCTCCGAGACCTACTACCCAACGCATCTGGGAGCCGATGCGCTGCATCTGGACGGGATCGACGGCACCGGGGTCACGATCGCGGTCCTCGATTCCGGGATCTTCTCGGACAATGGGTTGAAGAAGAACGCCGTGGCGACCAACCGGATACTGGCCCACTACAACGCCGTCACAGACGTCCTCGAAGATGGCGACTCTCAGGTATTCACCGAGGACGCCTTTGGGCACGGCTCCCACGTGGCCAGCGTTGCGGTCTCCAGCCGGCAGACCGAAAACGGCAACTTCAACGGCATGGCTCCCAACGCGGATCTCGTCGTCGTTCACGCGTTCGACGAGAACGGCAGCTCGACGTATGCCGACGTCATCCGGGGAATCGACTGGCTGGTCGCCAACAAGGACGCCTACGGCATCCGGATACTCAACTGTTCGTTCTCGGCCGAGCCGCAGTCCTACTACTGGGACGACCCGCTCAATCAAGCCGTCATGGCGGCCTGGCGGGTCGGGATCGTGGTGGTCGCCTCGGCCGGCAATCGCGGCCCTAGCGCGATGACCATCGGCGTGCCGGGCAACGTCCCCTACATCGTCACGGTCGGCGCCATGACCGACAACTTCACTCCGGAGGACATGGGCGACGACGTCCTGGCTTCCTTCTCTTCGGCCGGTCCCACGGTCGAGGGCTTCGTCAAGCCCGAGGTCGTCGCGCCGGGTGGGCACGTCAAGGGCCTGATGAAAAACACCGCCCAGATCGCGCTCGACCACCCCGAGTTCCACGACGGCGGTTACTACATGAACCTTTCCGGCACCTCACAGGCGACCGCTTTCGTCAGCGGCATCGTGGCTCTCATGCTCCAGGATGCGCCTCAGCTGACGCCCGACGAGGTGAAGTACCGCCTGATGGACAGCGCGCGACCCGCCCAGTTTTCGGGCGGAAGCCCGGTTTATTCAGTCTTTCAGCAGGGGGCGGGATTGGTCGACGCCTACGACGCCGTCTACTCGACGGCCAGCGGCTCGGCGAACGGCAGCATGAGCATCGATCTCGACCTCTTGGGAGTCCAGCACTATCGCGGCTCGGCCGACGCTTACGAGAAGAAGGGCAAGAACGGCGGCTTCGTTTTCTTTCTTCGAGACGCGGCGGGTAACGCGATCGAGGACGACGGCTACCTCTGGTCCGACCAGTACGTGTTCCAGGACGGCTTTCTGTGGTCGGATGGTTTCCTCTGGTCCGACGGCTTCCTGTGGTCGGATGGCTTTCTGTGGTCCGACGGCTTCCTCTGGTCCGACGGGTTTCTCTGGAGCGACGGTTTCCTCTGGAGTGACCTCAACACCGAGGCGCTGTTTACCGAAAGCTGGATTCCCCAGGAATAGGTCGAAGACCCGCCGCGCACGCGCCCGCTCCAGTTCACTCCGGACCTGAACGTAGCGATCGAGCCTGTCTCGACCGAACCGGAGACGGTCGACAGGGGCGTCGACCGCTACAACGGAATTCCGGTCGGGACGGAGCTCGACGGCCCCAACGCCATCCGGCTAAGGCCGTCGACCCGCCGGTCGGCCAGCACGGGCAGCCGGACGACGCCGGCTTCTCAGCGGAGCTGCGACCAGAGGTGGCTGTAGGCGAGCGCTAGGCGATAGGCGAGCTGATCGTTGGTGCTGCTGCCGCCGTGACCGCCTTCGATGTTCTCGTAGTACCAGACGTCCTGGCCCAGCTCGAGCATTCGCGCAGCCATCTTGCGGGCGTGACCGGGATGCACGCGATCGTCACGGGTGGACGTGAAAAAGAAGGTCGCCGGGTACTCGGTTCCCGGCTTCAGATTCTGGTACGGCGAGTAGGTCTTGATGTAGTCCCACTGGTCGGGATCGTCGGGATCACCGTACTCGGCCATCCAGCTCGCTCCGGCCAGCAGCTTGTGGTAGCGCTTCATGTCGGAGAGCGGCACGCCGCAGACCACCGCGCCCCAGAGATCGGGCCGGCGAGTCAGCGCCGCGCCCACCAGCAAACCGCCGTTGCTGCGCCCCTCGATGCCAAGGTGCTCGGCTGACGTGACCCCACGGCGGATCAGGTCTTCGGCCACCGCCTCGAAGTCTTCGAACGCCTTGTGCCGGTTCTTCAAGAGAGCCGCGGCGTGCCAATCCGGGCCGAACTCGCCGCCGCCACGGATGTTGGCCAGCACGAAAACGCCGCCGCGCTCGAGCCAGAGCTTGCCGTAGGCTCCCTGCAACGCTTCGTAGGAGCCCGAGTAGGAGGGCGTGAGCGACACCCGGAAGCCGCCGTAGGAGAAGATGTGGGTCGGGTTCTCGCCGTCGAGCTTCAGCTCCCGAGATCGGACTTCGAAGTACGGAATCTCGGTGCCGTCCGCCGACACCGCGAAGTGCTGCTCGACTTCGAACTGGCTGCCGTCGAAGGTCGCCTCCTGAGCCTTGATGACCTCCGGCTGC
>CALZIK010000061.1 GCA_945787635.1 Thermoanaerobaculia bacterium
GGCCAACAGCCGCCGCTCGAAGGACGTCCGCCGCCCCCCCGACCCGGAGCCGGAGGCCCGGCCGGACCCGGGGGTCCGCCGCTCGAGCGAACCGTCGAGATCTACGAGCTCGGCGTCGGCGTGGTTCCCCCGGTTCTCCAGAAGCTCGCCCCGCCGATGTATCCCGACGGCAAGCGACCCAGGAGCCAAGTCGTCGTCGACGTGGCGATCTTGGTGGATGAGCACGGGCGAGGCTTGACCGCGCGGGTCGAGAGCGGCGCCGGCTTCCGGCGTCGCTATCGGGAAGCCGCCGTCGAGACCGCCAAGGCCTCGATCTTTCGCCCGGCGATCAAAAATGGCGTCGCCGGCCGGATGTGGACCAGCCTCAAGATCGTCTTCGAGCCCGAGTAAGCCGGCCTAACGGGCCCGCTACCTCTCCACGATCTCGACCTCGACGGCACCCTTGATTCGCATCATGCAGGCGAGACGGCACGGCCCCGGCTCGAGCTCGCAGATTTCCTCGAGCGTTTCCCGCTCCTGGTCCGAAATCTCGCCGGCATTGTCGCCACCGGCCAGCACGCGCACCGGGTCGCTTCCACAGATACCCGAGTGGCATTCCGCGGTGATCGCGACACCGCCGGCCTCGGCGGCCTCACACACGGTTTGTCCATCGGCCACCGGTACGGTCTGGCCCGAAGCTTTGAAGGTCGCCGTCGGAACATTCGAGTCACCCGGACCCGACTGAGCCGGCTCGGCCGCGCCGGTTGGCTTGATCGGGCGCGCGCCGGCCGCGGAGGTGGCCATACCCTCGTCCAACGCACCGCCCGCTCGCTCGCCGAAGATCAGCGTTTGCCGGCCCAGACGGAGACGATCCCCGTGCTCGAGTTGACGAGCGGATCGGATCTTGAGAAACGTCCCGTTGACGCTCTTCAAGTCCTTGATCAGGATCCGAGTGTCCTCGACCGAGACCGCCAGGTGACGGCGTGACAGCGTCGCGTCCTCGGAGTCCAGCACCACATCGGCCTCCCCACGCCCCAAGACCAACGGCTTTCTGCCGAGCGCGTGCCGGCCCACCTCACGCCCCGATCGATCGTAGTGGATCATCGTCGGCTCCTCGGAATCCGTAGACAACAACAAGAACTGCCGGCCGATCCGGACGAGATCCCGATCACCGACCTCCAGCTTGTCCGCCGGCTGAGCCTGGAGGAAAACGCCGGTCGCACTGCCGTCGTCGCGGATGAAATACCCGTCCTCGCCGTGCGACACCGAACCGTGCCGGTCGGAAAGCGTGGAATCCTCCGGAAACAAAAGGTCGCAGCCCTCTCGCCCGATGGTCGTGACGCCGTTCTCGGGCAATTGGTACTCGTCTTCATGGACACCCGTAGGAAGTATCCGGATCAGAATCCCCTGCCCCGATTCGGTGTCGGCGCCAGCCTCGCGGCCCGGCTCGAGACTCTCCTCGGGTGGACCGGCGCTCTCGACCGGAGCACCCGCCGGAACGGCACTTGCCAATCGCCCGGTCGAAGCCGCCTCCAACTCGGCTTCTTCGACCGAAACGTCGATGTCCTTCTTGCCGTCCAAGCGCTGGCGAATCACCTGCGCCACCAGCACGCCATCGCGCAGAGCCGACTTGATGTTGCCGCGGTGCTTGACCTCCTCCAAGCCCGCCGGATCGGCCTCGAAGTCCTCGGTCACGAAGTAGGCCTGGCTCAATAGGTCGCCAACGAGATAGAGGTTCGGCTGGCAGGTCTCGAGGCAGCGGTTGACCATCATTCGCTTCCGACTCTTCACGCCGCCGGTCACCATGTGAACCCCGAACGAGTTCAAGAGCGCTTCCGGAATGTCTTCGCCGATGCAGGCGATGCAGCGCTCTTTGGGGAACTCGAGCAGAACCGACTCTCCGGGACGGTCCTCCATCCTGCGCCGATCGATTCGAATCGCAAGGTACTCCTCGCGGTCGTCGCCAGTGAAGATCGCCACGGGCTCGCTGCGTCGGAAGTAACGAACGTTGCCGTTACCTACGTAGGCAGCGAAGAAGGCGTCCGCCAACGCCTTCGAGATTCTCGGCATCTTGTCGCCGCGGTAGGACCAGTAGACGGACGTCGGGTCGCGGGCGGTGCTTTTCGCCTCTGAGATCGCGATCACGGCTTCGGCGGCAGAGGTCCCTCCGCCGATGACGCAGGCCGGCTCGCCGACGTACCGTTCGGGCTCGGCGAGCCGATAGGCGATCCCGTCGGTGTTGCCGGGAATGTCGAACCGCCGAGGAACGCCGCGGCCCAGCGCCAGCACAACGTGCCGGGCCTCGCAGGCGGCACTGTCCCGGGTTCGGTGGTTCCATAGCGTGGCTCGATAGCCGCCACCCTCCAGAGGCTCGAGCGCCGTGAGCTCGGCTCCCACTTCGGTGGGTACGTCGTGCTCGTCGTAGAGCGCCTTCCACCGCGCGCACATGTCGTCCTTGTCGATCGGATCGAAGTGCAGACAGGCGACGAGTTCTCCGCCGACCGGAAAGCACATCCGATCGCCGCCGCCAAAGCTGGGAAGAATGAGCTTGTCCTTGGCGTAGTCGCGGATGCGTTTCATGAGGTCGTCGTAGTCCACCACCAGCACACTCATGCCCAGCTCGCGCGCGCGAAACGCCGCCGCCGTGCCGGCCGGACCACCGCCCGCGATCAACACGTCCACCCTGCCGGAGTCAGCCATTGTCACCGTCCTGGATCAGCTGGGCCTCGAGGCGGCCGAAGACGATCCGGCCTCCAGCCGGCACGGGCGTTCTTTCCTCGACCTGGATTCCGTCGAGGAATGTGTGGTTCCGGCTTCCTTCGTCCCGCACGAAGACCTTACCCTTGTCGACGAGGATCACCGCGTGCCGCCGCGAAAGGTCGGCTACGTCCAGCCGGATCCGAGCGACGTTCGAACGGCCCACGAGGTTCTCACCCTCGGCAAGCGCGAAGCGTCTGGGACCGCCTTCGAGCTGGATTTCGAGAGACCAGCCCGATCCTTCGGAGCCCTGCTGGGACTCGGCGGCCGCGTCGGCGGCCGAGGCGGCCGAGCTCGCTGCCGCCAGCACCGCGGGGATCGGAACGACGTCTTGCTCGATCCGGGTGCCGCCACCGGCCGGCTCGACGGCCGGCTCATCGACCGGTTCATCGATCGGCTTAGCGGCGGCCCGCGCCGACTTGGCGGCGGCTTTCCTGCCCCGGCGTTTCTTCGGCGTGGCTTCGGGCGCATCGCCCTCGCGCAAGACCTCCGGCAGCACCGGCACTTCTTCGCCGACTTGGGTCTTGCTCACCGGCGGGATCTCGATCGTGTCGAGCTCGTCCCCATCCTCGGTGCTGATCACCTGAAAGATGAAATCTTCGCTGCCGCCGAAGCAGATCAAGTGCAAGCCGACCAGCGGCTCGGGGCGTTCCACAGCCGCGCCGTCGAGCCGAGTGCCGTTGAGGCTCCCGAGATCCTCGATCATGTATCTCGAGCTCTCCGCGTCAAAGGCGATTCGGGCGTGGTGGGTCGAAACGACCGAAGATTCGACGCAGATCGAGTTGTCGGCCGAGCGCCCGATGGTCGCCTCCTCGGCAAAGGTGAACTCGCCGTGTCCGCGAGAGATGAGCTTGGCTATCATGGGGCCTCGTCCAGATAGAGCAACAGTTCCGATCTACGGCTCTTGTTGGGATGAAACAGATGGCAGGTCACGCACCGATCCGATGCGAGCTTGGGTGTGTGGCACTGGCGACAGGTCGCGATCGCGGGCAGGTTCTGGATGGACGCGTTGTCGACCTGCGCAGCCGGCTTGTCCTCGGATCCCAGCCCCTCGAGAATCGGTATTCGCGAATGACAATCGAGGCAACGAGCCTGCAAGATGTGGGCGCGATGATCGAACTCGGCGCGCCGTAACGTCCGCTGATCGGTCTCGACCCGGACAATCGTCGCCTGCTCGACCCGATGACATTGGCGGCAGGGGGTGGTGAGCTCCGACACGAGCGCCTCGATCGCCGCCGCCTGCTCCGCTGAGAGGCTGGCGTCCCTGCTTCCCAAGGCGAGCAGGAAAGCGGCCTCGTCGAGGGACGCGAACGGCTTCTCGATCTCTTTCTTCAGGCGCTCGAGCAACGCGTCGATTGCTCCCAACTCCGCCTGAATCTCGCGCTCGGGTCGGCCGCGCAGGCCCAGCGCCTGGTCCTCGAGGGTCGCGATGGCCTCCGAATAGAGCGCACGGACCTGATGCGGCTGGGCGTCGGCCGAAGTCCGCAGAAGATCGGCCAGGCCGGCGTCGGGATGGAGCAGGCCACGGAGCCTGCGCAGGTTCTCGAGCACCCAGGGATCGCGATGGTGCACCGGTCCTTTCACCAGCAACGATCCGCGGCGCCGGTACTCGTTGGGATCGGTGAAGTAGGCCCAGCGCGCGCCGGGCCCACGCGCGGCGGTGATCTGCTCGAGAGTCAGCACCCCGGGCTCCGCGCCGTCGGTTTGGATCGGCAGCCCAGGGGTCGAGATCGTCGCCGTGAGATGACACGAATCGCAGTGGCGATCGAACGCGATCGGCTCGAAGCTCTTGCCGTCAGGTTGGGCGTTGTGGCAGTAGAGGCACGACTTCTCGACGTCCTCGAGCGCCTGCCGCTTCATCACCTCCCGGACGTGGTGGATGTGGGCGAACCCGACGGCGTCGCTATCGGGGATCCTCTCCGCGACAAAGTCGAACTCCGGGTGCTCGTCGCGGAACGACCCGAAGTGGCAGCTGTCGCAGCGCACGTCGTCGACCCGAGTGATCGGGGCATCGCGGCCCTCATGCTCGAGGTGGCAGGTGAAACACGCCACTTCGTGCTCATCCGGAACCAGCCTGCGAAAGTCATCGGACCGGTAGATGTAGTGGGCGGCGAAGTTGTAGACGCCGAGCTCGTCGCCGAATTTTTCGTGACAGACCGAGCACCGTTCGTCGCTGGCTTCCCGCAGCTCCGGATCGTGACAGTTCGCACAGTCGCCCTCGAAGGCGGCGTGGTCCGACGACAGCGGACCGTTCGAAGCCAACGCCCCCCGGCCGACAAGCTCATCGAAGACAACCGCTCCGAGAGCGAACGCGACGAGCGCTGCGCCGGCGAGCAGCATCTTGTTGCGTGCCGCCCGCGCCGGATACGACCGAGCCACCGGAAGCTCGACGTCGCCGAAGCTTCCTTTCTGCCCCGTCCACTTGTCTTTCGAAGCCATAGCGCGACCTAGTAGCGCAGAACTCCCCACAGGTGGAGGCCAAGGAACACCAACAGAAGAATCGAGGTCGGCACGTGCAGCCACAGCCACCCGCGCAGCGTCTGCTGCAGGGTGTAGTGGGCGTCGATCTCGAACTTGGTGCGGTAGAGGCTCTCGAGCTCGTCGAGCTTGCCGGCTTCCGTCTCGGATAGCTTGCCGCGCAGGTACCGCACCGCGCGCAGCCGCTCCCTGACGCCGCCGGTGATATCGAAAAAGAAGATCCAGCGGCGCCTCGGCGCCTCTATGTCCTTCGCCATGCTGCGGGCGTAGAAGTCCTGAATCTCGACACTACCCGAGCCGGCCACCGTCGCGGCGCGAGAGCGCACCTCCTCCACCAACTCCGGAATCCGTTCGTAGATGACCTCGGTCGCAAGGCCCGAGGTCATCAAGCGCGGGATCCAGCGCTGTAGCATCCGTCCAAGGAAGCCGCCGGCGACGGTCCAGAGGCTCAGCCCCAGAAGCCAGCCGGTCACCCACCCGTCGGGCAGGCCGAAGTCGCTGTGCAGGAGCACCAGGACGACAAACAGGCCACCGCCGTAGATGTGGACCGAAAGCCACGCCTGGGAACGCCCCAGGCCGAGTCGGCTGGCGAGCTTCATCGTTCGTTTGCGCGCGCTCAAGGCCGCCACCGCGACCAGAACGGCGGCCGCCGCCCACCCGAAGGTCAAGCTGAGGTCGCTGCCCGGCGCGCTCTCCCAGAGCTCCCCTACGACCAGGTAGGCCGCGAGCGCGAGCGCCACCAGCGCGGCGAAGATCCACTTGCCCTTCCCCGCCCGTGAGCTGCTTCTTAGCCGGATGGACGCCAATGCCATCAGACGTCTCCCGAGAGAAGCGCTTGAAACTCCTCGAGCGAGCCGATCCGGAAAGCACATCCCTGCGGGCAATTGCTCACGCAGGCCGGCCCGTGGCCGGTGTCCTCGCACAAGTCGCACTTGCTGGCCACGGCCCGGTCGCGACCGCGCAGGCCCGTCGGGATCATGTCTTCCGGCCAGGCGCTTCCGGTCTCGTGCATGACGATCGCGTCGTAGGGACAGTTGTTGGCGCAGTTCGAGCAGCCGATGCAGACTTCCTCGTCCACCGCGACGACCTCGCCGACACCGGAGCGGTGGATCGCGCCCGTCGGGCATCCCACCAGGCAGACCGGATCGCGGCAGTGGTAGCAGGACTTGGCCACCAGGAGATTGCCGTACTTGTTGCCTTCGCGCACGAAGCGCGGCCGGCCCTCGTGGGTCGCGGCGCAGGCCCTCACGCAGTCGTCGCAGCGTGTGCAGGCGTTGAGGTCGATCGCGAGTATGCTGTTGCCCTGGACCAACCCGGTCCGAAGCGCCACCTCTGTGAACTCGGCGGCGGCGACGTTGCGCCGAGCGAACCCCGCCTCGCGAATCCGGTCGGTGGCCGTGCGCCAGAGCTGGTCCGCGATCTCCGGCTGATTCTGCACCAGCTGTTCCACGACCGCCCGCGGAATCTTGACCAGCTCGGCATACTCGACCGACTTCGCCGTCGATTGCCAATTGTCCAGATCCTCGACGACAAACTCGACCTCACCCAGGGTCATTCCCTTGGAGAGATAGGACACCGCGATCTCGCCGTCGGCGAACCCCTGGGTCAGCTTGACGAAGCCCGAGCGCACCAGATAGAGGCAGTCGGCCGGCTCGCCGCTCGTGACTATCTTCTCGTCCGGCTCGCACGAAACCAGCTCGACGTTTTCTTTGAGAGCTTCGACGAAGACCTCCGTGCAGCCTTGAAAAAGAGGCGTGCTCTTGAGCTGTACCGCGAGCGACCGCTCGCGGTACAGCTGGTCCAGCCGGGCCTTGAGCGTCTTCGACTTGCGCTTCATCAACCGCAGGGCGGCAACCTTGATCTGGACCAACCGGCACTCGCTCGCAGTTCGAGCGGTTACCGATTGCGGCCAGCCGCTCATCGAGCCGATCTCGCCGATCAGCTCGCCTTTGCCGAGCCGAGCCGCCACGCCTTCGGGCAGATCGAAGTCCATGGTCGACAAGAACGTGATGCGGGTCGGCGCCACCCGGGTCGCTTTGCGCATCAGTGCGGTCCCGCCGCCTACAGCCGTCTTTGAGGAGTCGGCTGCGACTGTTCCGATCACGGTCCGCGAAAGGTCGAAGATCGGCCGGTTGCCGGTCGCTTCGGCACCTACGCCCTCGACGAACACCTCGACCTCGCCTTCGAGGACGTAGAAAGCCAGGTCGATGTAGGTCCCCTCCTCGAACAGCACCGATCCCTCCGACCAGCGCGCGATCGAGATGTCGGGACTGATCTTCTCCAGGAAACGGTCGTCGAAGCCCTCGAATAACTCGATAGCTTTGAGCTCCTCGACATTCGGCTTGTCGGAAATCTCGATCAGCCCGGTCTCGTTGTCGAACGAGGACCAGCGATCCCGGTACTGCTCGAGTCTGCGAAACTCGGTCTTTCCCGGCGACGCGACTTCGTCGCTCATTGCGAGCCCTCCGGGAATGCGTTGGTCGGATCGACCAGCCGATAGAGAAATCGAAGCCGTCCCTGCACCGCGGTGAGCAGCTCTTCGATCGTCGCCTCCGCCAGGCCCGGCAGCGGTGGCAGTTCGAGACCCCCGCCGAGCGCCGCCGGGTCCGAGACCGCGACCGTCGCGAGATCATCGGGCACCGATTCGCGCCCCGCCGGACGGGGCGAAGGAGGCCGCAGCACAAAGGCTTCGGCCCGCCGCTCGTCGGCCAGGGTGCGA
>CALZIK010000062.1 GCA_945787635.1 Thermoanaerobaculia bacterium
AGGAAGCCGAGCTCGAGACTGGTGATGCTGAACTCGTCCGACATCTCGGGACCGGCGGAGACCATCTCGTCGGCCACGCGCATCAGCGTCGCGTCCAAGCTGAGGCCGGCTTCGGCACAGATCACCATCAGGTCGAGCGCGTCGGGAAGCGATTTACGGATCAGACCCTGCCGCTTCGTGGCTGCGTTCTTGATCATGATGTCGGGAAAATAGGCGCCCAGTATCACTGCGACCAGGGTCGCTATCAGCTTGCCCGTCGAGTCGAGCTCGCCGATGTTCAGCCCATAGACCATGAACAGCGCCATGCCGCCGAACGCGAAGGGAAGGGCGACCTTCATGAAGAGGTAACGGACCAGCGCGTCCTTGGTGCGCCAGCCGGCCCGGGCCAGATTGTTGGCGATCTTCTCGGCTTGACTGGACTTCATCAGCTCCAAGCGGTCGACGACCTGGCGCATGACGGTCATCGAAGTATCGCGTTCCTTGCGGCGTCGCGAGCCGGAAACGCCGGCGCGCAGCGCTTCGCGTTGCGTGGCCATCAGTTCGGCGCGCCGCGCGGCGGGATCCCGATACAGCAGGGCAGACCAGACGGCGAAGGCGCTGACGAAGGCGGTCAGTGCCGCCATCGCGACGATCAGGTCCTCGGGGCTCAACCCCGCCGGCAGGAAAGATTCGAGGTTCATATCTCGAATTTCACCATCTTGTACATGACAACGCCGCCGATCAGGAACATCAAGCCGCCGAGGCCGAGCATCACGTTGCCTCGCTCATCGGTGAACAGCTTCATCACGTAGGACCGGTTCACGAGGAAGATGAAGAAGCCGACCACGAAGGGCAGGGAGCCGATGATATAGGCGCTCGCCTTGGCCTCGGAAGACATGGCCTTGATCTTCAGTTTGAGTTGGCGGCGGCCACGAAGCACGTTCGACAGATTGGCCAGTGTTTCTGAGAGGTTGCCGCCGGTCTCGCTCTGAATGGCCAGGCTGACCGTGAAGAACTTGAAATCCTGAAGGTCCAGACGGCTGGAAGTGTCCCAGAGCGCATCTTCCAGCTTGGTTCCCATGCGAACCGCGTCGGTGACCCGCCTGAGTTCCTCGCCGACCGGGTCCGGCACCTCGGCGCCGGCGGTCTTGATGGATTCGCCGATCGGCAGGCCGGATTTCAGGCCGCGCACCATGAGGTCGATCGCATCCGGAAAGTGCGAAATGAACTTGTTCTGCCGCCGCGTGGCCATCATGCCGACAACGAGGTGGGGCAGGGCGACACCGGCGATGATGCCGATGAAGGGCGAGGCCACCGGCGGCACGAACTTGAGCATGAGACTAGCGGCCATGGCACCGAGCCCGACGATGACGCAGATGGCCAGATATCGGCCGAGCGGCCCTTCTATACCGGCGCGCTCGAGACGCTTGCGAAGCTGCTCGCGCTTGGGTAGGACATTCTTGATGATGCGGTCGATCACAGCGATGTCGCTGTCCGAGGTCGATCGTTTCGCGCTGATTCTTTGCTCTTCGTCGTTCTTTGCGTGGCGCCCGGTCGTCGCCAGCTCCAGACGGTTCTTGAACTGCTTTTCCTTGCCGCCGCTTCCAAAGGCGAGCAGGACCAACAGATAGACGCCGAAAACCGGCAATGCCAGCAGCAGCATCACACCGGGCGTAAGCGTGCCATCGGCGAGAAGAGCCTCGATATTCATCCCATGGCCTCCATCAGGCGCTTGTCGAGGCCGAAATAGGCCGCATTCGAGGCGAAGTGCGGCCTCAGCCCAGACGACTTGAAGTTGCCGCGGATCGTCCCGTCTTCGCCTTCGCCCTCGAACTGGAATGTGAAGAGATCCTGGGTCGTGATGATATCGCCTTCCATGCCGACAACTTCAGAGATATGGGTGATGCGGCGCATGCCGTCACGCATGCGCGAGATCTGGACGATCATGTCGAGGGCGGCGGCGATCTGGGTGCGCACCGCCTTGCTCGGCAGGTTGATTCCCGCCAACCCAACCATGTTTTCCAACCTGGTCAGAGCCTCGCGGGGCCGGTTGGCGTGGATCGTGCCGAGCGAGCCGTCGTGGCCGGTGTTCATGGCCTGAAGCAAGTCGACCGCTTCCGAGCCGCGCACCTCGCCGAGGATGATCCGGTCGGGGCGCATACGCAGCGAGTTCTTGACCAGGTCGCGCATCGATATGTCGCCGACCCCTTCCAGGTTGGCCGGTCGGGTCTCGAGGCGCACCACGTGGGGCTGCTGCAGCTGCAGCTCGGCGGCGTCCTCGATCGTCACGATTCGCTCGCCCTGGTCGATCATCTGCGACATGGCGTTGAGCAGGGTCGTCTTGCCCGAACCGGTACCGCCCGAAATCAGGATGTTGAGGCGGCTGCGCGCCGCGATCTTCAACACCGTGCACATATCGGGCGAGATGTTGCTCTGCTTGGCCATCACGTCCAGCGTGATGCCTTTCTTGGCGAACTTACGTATCGAGATCGACGGACCGTCGATGGCCAGCGGCGGGATGATGATGTTGACGCGGCTGCCGTCCTTCAGGCGCGCGTCGCAAAGCGGCGTGGTTTCGTCGACCCGCCGCCCGACCTGGGAGACAATGCGCCGGCAGATGTTGAGGACATGCGGGTCGTCGCGGAAGCGGATGTCGGTCAGCTCCAGCTTGCCGCGCCGCTCGACGTAGACCTGATTGGCGCCGTTGACCATGATGTCGTTGACCGACTCGTCAGCCAACAAGGGCTCCAGGGGGCCGAGGCCCAACATGTCGTTGAGCAGAAGATCGACGACCGCGTCCTGTTCCGGGCCATTTAGGCGGAGCTGCTCTTCGGCGAGCAGCTCGGTGACGATTTCGCCGACCTGCTGGGACAGCTCCTCGCGCGGCAACTGGGAGGCGGCGGCCAGGTCGAGGCGCTCCATCACCAGCGGCTGGATGCGTTCCTTGGCGGTATCGACCGCGCTGGTGTTGGATACGGCGTTTCCCCCGCCACCCCGCGAGGCGGTATCGGATCTCTGGTGTTGGCCGGTCCCGGGCGCCGGCGCCAAGGGGCTCGATTTGACCAGCCAGTCGATCAGGTTCGAGACAAGGGTCCGGCGTTCCAGCAGATTGAAGTTGTCCGCCTCGTCGCCCAGGTCATCGGTGACGATCTGGCCGATCCGCAGCGCCAGTTCGGGCCGCGGCAGCATACCGACATTGTCCTTCTCGAAGGCTTCGAGGAGGAGGGGCCTCATACGATCGATATAGGGTCCGAGGTCCGAATTGCCCTTCTTGGGCTGGCCGGGGTCGCCCCCACGCCGCCCGCTCTTCCCGGACTCGGACCTGGCGGGCTCGATTGCCATTACTTGGCCTTGCTCCTCTTGCCCAGGCTAAGCCAGGGTTTCTTCGGACCGGCCGCCTTCACACCCCGGGCCTTGTTCTTTTTGCCCAGAATGTCGCTGGCCAATTTCTGCAGTGTTTTTGCCGCCTTGCTGCGGGCCGCGAAGTGAACCAGCGGCTTGCCGGTGTTGGCGGCTTCGTTGAACGCCTTGGATTCCTCAGGAATCAGCACATCCACCTTACGGCCCAGCGCCTTCTGGAAATCCGGCAGGCGCATGGCCTGTTGGTCGCCGCCGCCACGATTGGCAACAACCATGATCTTCGCCTTCGAGGTCGCTTCCTCGATATTGCCCAACAGCCGGATCGTGTCGCGCAGTCCCGACAGGCTGAGCTCAGTGACCAGCGCGACATGCGTAGCCGCCCGAAGCGTTTGATGCCGGACGCCGAACGCGGGCCGTGGCAGGTCGACCACGATGCACTCGTTGCTGCGGCCAAGCGAATCGAACAACACCGAGATCGCATCCGAGCTGAACGAGATCTCACCGGACAGATTTTCCTCGGTCGCCATCACCGAGAACTTGTCGGTTAGCTTCGCGGTGGCGCTGGAGATGAACAGACTGTCGATGCGCCCGGGATTCTCCAAGGCTTCGCGGAGGCCGCGGGTCGGCTCGAGGTCGAGCGATAGGGCCACGGTGCCGAACTCGAGATCCAGATCTACCAGTGTCGTGCGCAGACCGTGCTCCTCGGCAAAAAGCCAGGCGAAATTGACGGCGATGGTGCTGGCGCCGACGCCGCCGCGCGCGCCGATCACGACGACCCGTTTGGCCTCCTCGGCGACCGCCGGCTCGTTTGCGCTGGGCGCCGGTTCCTCGGCGCGCTCCAAGGCTTGAGCCAGCGCTTTCTCGGAAACCGGCTTGACCAGATAGTCGGTGACGCCGGCGCCGGTCAGCTCGCGGTAGAGCGAGACGTCGTTGATCTCGCCGATGCCGATGAGGCGCGTGTCCTCGGTGAACGCTGTGGTCAGCGACAACATGGCGCTCAGCGGCGAGCTGTTGTCGCCGATGTCCACGATCAGCACCTTTGGTGGCGCCGCTTCGGCTAGGAAAGCAAGGGCGTCGGAGGTGTCCCCGTCGCGCACCACAGGCTCGTCGAAGAACTGCTGGGCGACACTGGCCACGATCTCGTGCGTCTCGCCGTCACCGACGAACGCGACGCATTCAGCCCCAGCCATCTGCAACGGCGCTGGGTCCGAGAACCTCCCTAGGGCACTCATTAGTCAGTCCCTTCCTTGATGAACGTTCTTTTCTCCGTGAGCTTTTGCGTGCGGTAACGCTGTATGGCCGAGGCCGCTACCTCGCCGTCGGGAGAGGTCATCGGGCGTCCCTTGGCGAGATCGTGCGGATCGGCGACCATCATGCCCAAGGCGGCATTGTAGGCACAGCCGGGCTGG
>CALZIK010000063.1 GCA_945787635.1 Thermoanaerobaculia bacterium
GCTCCTCGCGCCGACCGGCCGCCGGCAGCCGGCGGCTCGCTGGGGACCTTCGCCGGGGTCTTCACCCCGAGCGCCCTGACGATCCTCGGCATCATCCTCTTTCTGCGCGTGGGCTTCGTGGTCGGGGCCGCCGGCCTCTGGCGTGCGCTTGCCATGATTCTGATCGCCAACGGAATCTCCATTCTGACTAGCCTCTCGCTTTCGGCGATCGCCACCAATTTGAAGGTGAAAGGTGGCGGCGACTACTACCTCATCTCGCGCACTCTCGGCGTCGAGTACGGCGGCGCGTTGGGTCTGGTGCTGTTTCTGGCGCAGGCCGTCTCGGTGGCCTTCTATGCCATCGGCTTTGCCGAGGTGGTCGGCGGGCTCACGGGCTTCGACCAGCCGCTCGAAGTTCGAGTGATCGCCGGCGTCGCGGTCGCGTTGCTTTTCGTGCTGGCTTGGCTCGGGGCGGACTGGGCCACCAAGTTCCAGTACGCCGTCATGGCCGTGCTCCTCGCGGCCCTGGTCGTTTTCTTCGTCGGCGGAGCGCGGGCGGTGAGCGGCGAACAACTCCAGGCCAACCTCGCGCCCGGAGCGGACGTGCCGTTTTGGGTACTGTTCGCGATCTTCTTCCCGGCGGTCACCGGCTTTACCCAGGGCGTCAGCATGTCGGGCGACCTCCGGGATCCGGGAAAGAGCTTGCCCCTCGGGACGTTCTTGGCGGTCTTCCTGTCCTTCGGCGTCTACATCGGAGTCGCGCTGGTCCTGGCGGCGGCGCTCTCGAGCGACGTCCTGGTTGGGGACTACACCGCGATGCGGCGAGTGGCCCTGGTTCCCGGCCTCATCGACGCCGGCGTGATCGCGGCCACGCTGTCGTCGGCGATGGCTTCCTTTCTGGGCGCGCCGCGCATCCTACAGTCGCTGGCGAGCGACAAGGTCTTTCCCATCCTGACGCCCTTTGCCGCCGGGCACGGGGCCACCAACAACCCCCGGCGCGGCGTGCTGCTCTCGGCGGCGATCGCCTATCTGACCATCGGGCTGGGCAATCTCAATGCGATCGCCTCGGTGGTTTCGATGTTCTTCCTGATCTCGTACGGGCTTCTGAACTACGCGACCTTCTTCGAGGCGCAGGCCAATAGCCCTTCGTTTCGGCCCAGGTTCCGTTTCTTCGACGCTCGCTTGAGCCTGGTGGGAGCGGCCGGATGCCTGGGCGTGATGCTCGCGATCAGCCCGATGGCGGGAGCGATCGCCTCGGTCGTCCTGTTCATGCTCTACCAGTACGTTTCCCGCAGCGAGCGGGTAGAGCGCTGGGCCGACAGCTCGCGGTCCCACCGGCTGCAGCGTGTGCGTGACGACCTGCACGCGATCCGAGAGAATCTGGAGCACTCGCGCGACTGGCGGCCGGTGTTGCTGGCCTTCTCGGACGACCCGGAGCGCCGCGAGCGATTGACGCGCTTTTCCTCGTGGCTCGAGGGAGGAGCCGGCTTCACCACGGTTCTCCGGATCGAGACAGGCTCGGGCGCGATCGCCCGTCGCGATCGGATGAAGAGCGAGCAAGAGCTCGAGGCCGAGATCAAGCGCCAGGAGCTCAACGCATTCGCGCGCGTGATCCTCGCCGAAGACGTCGAGAAGGCCGTCCCAGTCGTGCTTCAGTCCTACGGCCTGGGGAGAGTCCGGCCGAACACGGTGATTCTCAACTGGTACGACCGAGACGACAGTTCGGAGGCCCCTGGCCTGGCGGCCTACTCACACTACGTCCGGCTGGCGCTTCGGTACGATTGCAACGTCGTGCTGCTGGCAGCTCGCGGAGCGGACTTCGAAGCCATCGATGCCCTGGATTCGAGTGAGCGAGTCATCGATGTCTGGTATCAAGACGATCCGACCGGTCGGTTGATGTTGCTTCTGGCCTACCTGCTGACCCGCAGCGATCTGTTCGCGGACTCGAAGATCCGTCTTTTTGCGCAGGCGAACCAGAACGAGACCGAAGAGCAGGCAATGGATCGGCTGGGTGCCATGCTCGAGGAGGCGCGCATAGCGGCCGAGCCCTTGATCGTGGCCCAGCCCGGCGCCGAGGCAGTGGTCGAGCGATCGAAGGGAAGCGCGGTCGTGTTTCAGCCGTTCCGGCTGCAACTGGACGAGTTGTCCAATATCTTCGGCGGTGACCTCGAGGATGTGGTTCGAGACCTCGGTGCGACGGCTCTGGTTCTGGCGAGCCAAGACATCGTGCTCGACAGCGAGCCCGAAGCGGGGCCGCACGCCGAGCTGTCCTCGGCGGCGGATGCCCTGGAGAAGGCTTGGAGCCGGGCCGCAGCCGCCGAGTCCGACGCCGAAGCGTCGGCACAGGAAGTCGAGCGATGGCGCTTGGAAGTAGCCGGGGCCGAGAGTGATCCCGAGCGGCGCGCGGAGCTCGAAGCGAATCTGGCCGCGGCCGAGGACGGGGCCGAGCAGGCGCGTCGACGAGCCGCGCGGGAACGAGCCAAGGCGGCCCAGGCGGAAGCCGAAGTAGCCAGGCTCCAAACCCCGAACGGAGATCCGAGCTGATCCAGGCGGGTCCAGCGTTGGTGGTTCTTCTCGCCGAATAGCTCGCCTGACGGGCAGAGGCTCAATCCGTCCGGCGAAAGCTCTTCTTCTTCAGCCCGTACAGCTTCATCTTGTTGTAGAGCGTACGGGGATCGATTCCCGCCTGCTTGGCGGTCTCACCGACCTGACCGCGGGTTTCTTGAAGGAGGCGGGTGAGATAGGCGCGCTCGAACTCGGCGATGACGGCGTCCCGCGCGTCCGTCAGGGTCATGCCCCGCCAGTCGCCGGGCGTGCTTTCGAGAGAGAGTCCCGCAACTGAATCCGGTGGCTTCGAGCCCGCGCCGCAGGTGGACTCCGGTAGCTCCTCGAGTGTGATCAGCTCGCCTTCGCACAGCAGGACGGCGCGCTCGATCACGTTGATCAGTTCGCGGACGTTACCCGGCCAGGCGTAGCCCTGCAGCGCGCGCATCGCCTCGACGGAGGTGCCTTCGATCTGCGGTTTTCTCAGTTGGGTGCGGAACTGGTCGACGTAGGTTTCGACCAGCGCGGGTATGTCCTCCGGACGCCTTCGAAGCGGTGGGACGGTCAGCGTCATGACGCTGAGGCGATAGTAGAGGTCGCGGCGGAACCTCTTTTCCGCCATGGCGGTGTCAAGATCCTGATTGGTCGCGGCCATCAGCCGCACGTCGATCGCGATCTGGGACTCGCTTCCGAGGCGCTGGATCTTGCGTTCCTGCAGGACCCTGAGCAGCTTGATCTGGAGGTGCGCGGGCATGTCGCCGATCTCGTCGAGAAAAAGCGTGCCGCCATGGGCCAGCTCGAAGGCGCCTCGGCGGGCCTTGGTGGCGCCGGTAAAAGCACCCTTTTCATGGCCGAAGAGCTCGCTTTCGAGAAGCTGCTCGGGGAGCGCCGCCGGATTGACGGCGACGAAGGGCTGGTCCTTTCGCGATCCGTCCGCGTGAATCGCGCGTCCCAGCCACTCCTTGCCGACCCCGGTCTCGCCCAGGATCAGAAGCGAGGTGTCCGCCGAGGCGACTTTTCCCGCGAGGGCCAGAAGCTCGTGCATGGGCTCGCTGCGGCTGGAGAATTCTCCGAGCCTGGGCTCGTCCGTTTCCACCTCCGTCTTGAGCCGGTCGATGGCCGAGACTCGATGGCGTTGGACGAGGGCGCCGAGAGTCTCTGTCAGTCTTGCCGCTGATAGCGACCGGGGCAGAACGGCGAATGCGCCGGCCGCAAGCAGCCGCGCGCGCTCGGAAAGGTCTCTTTCGTCGGTGAGAATGACGACCTCCGGCCGAGCGCGCAGATTGCGGACCTCGGAAAGTGAGATCTCGAGCGGTTCGGGCAGGGTGGAGAGCGTGGTAACCACCAGGTCAAAGACTTCGTCTCGGAGGCCGGCCCAGAAGCGCTCGCCGCCCACGGTTTCCGTGAGGAGGACCGGACTATCGTCGAGGGCCCGCCGGACCAGGCGCCGCAACGACTCGTCCCCGACCGCGAGAAGGGTACGGATCAGCATATCGGGCTAAAAACCGTAACACGGTTCTGATATTTCAGGCCTCCGATTCCGATCTGATGCGCCGCCGGCGGCGTCGCGTCTCGGTCCTGTTTGGCGCGAGCAGCATTTGTCGAACCCGGCGCCTTGAAATCGCCATTGGCACCTCCCTTGCGCCATCGGCCTCGGGCGAAAGCAGCCCTGCGACTGGGAAACGAGCCACTTGGAAGCGACACGAAAACCCGCCCACCCGTCCGGAGCCGACTCGGAAAGCGGACTCCCGCACCCGCCGGAGGAGTTTCGAGCGGAGCTCCTGCGCAGGCTCGAACTGCTCGAACGTGAAATCCGCGCCCTCGACTCGGAGGAAACACACTTGGCTTTCTTGAGCTCGATCGACTCATTGCGTAGCGCGAGGCGTGAGCTCGAAAGCCGTCTCGAGGGTGTCGGCGTGTCCGATCGCTGGCGAGAGCTGCGGGTCGAGTTGGTGGCTCTTTGGAGGGACTACCGGCGCGAATTCGAGAGGCTCGCGGTCGCCTGGCACCGGCGGTATCAAGTGCGCCCAGGGCAGGGAGAACGGGGTCCCAAGTGGTAGAAGCCAACGGATCCAAGCGGTTCGGCGCCTTCGGGGGCGTCTTCACGCCCAGCATCCTCACGATCCTGGGCGTCGTCATGTACCTGCGACTCGGTTGGGTCGTGGGCAATGCCGGTCTTGCCGGCGCTCTTTTGATCGTCGCGCTGTCCCACCTCATCTCGGTCATCACGGGCCTGTCGGTCTCGAGCATCGCGACCAACAGAACGGTCGGCGCCGGCGGCGCGTATTTCATGATCAGCCGGTCCCTGGGAGGCCCGGCGGGCGCGGCGATCGGTATCCCGCTGTTTTTCGCCCAGGCCCTGAGCATCGCCTTCTACGTGGTCGGTTTCTCGGAGAGCCTGGCGATGCTGTCCTTCGATTTCGATCCGCGGCTGGTGGGGACGGCCGTCTGTGTGGTGTTGGTCTTGATCTCCCTCAAAGGCACCGATCTGGCGATCAAGGCCCAGTACTTCGTCATGGCGGCCATCGCCCTGTCTCTGGCGTCGTTCTTCATCGGCAGAGTTTCTCAGCCGCCGGTCGAGATCGCCTGGCACAATCCCGCCGGGCTCCCGTTCGCGACCGTTTTCGCCGTCTTCTTCCCCGCGGTGACCGGCATCATGGCCGGGGTCAGCATGTCGGGCGATCTCAGAGACGCTCGCCGGGATCTTCCCCGCGGCACCATGGCCGCGATCGCCGTCGGATTCGTGATCTACATGACTGTGCCGATCTGGCTGGCCGCCAATGCGGAGAGCTCGGAGTTGACCGGAAACCTGCGGGTCATGTGGGACATTGCCAAGGTTCCGAGCCTGATCTTCGTGGGCGTCTGGGCGGCGACCTTGTCGAGCGCCATCGGCAGCATCCTCGCCGCGCCACGCACCCTGCAGGCGCTCGCGGTGGACGGCTTCATGCCGCGGATCCTGGGTCGCGGATCGGGGCCGGCGAACGAGCCGCGGATCGGGCTCCTGTTCAGCTTCGTTCTTGCAGAAGTCGCGATTCTCCTGGGCGGTCTGGACGTCATCGCGCAGATCCTCACCATGTTCTTTCTCGCCACGTACGGCGTGACCAACCTCGCCTGTGGCCTGGAGAAATGGGCCGCGAGCCCGAGCTTCAGGCCGTCCTTCTCGGTGCCATGGTGGGTGAGCTTGATGGGCGCCGTCGGCTGCTTCTACGTGATGAGCATCATCGATCTCGTCGCGATGGCGGCCTCGGTCGTCGTGGTCGTGGCGATCTATTTCATCGCGCAAAGAAAAACACTGGACAACACGTTTGGAGACGCCCGGCACGGTATCTGGGCGGGCCTGGTCCGGACCTCGCTTCAACACTACCGGCGGGCGCAGTTTCATCCGGTCAACTGGCGGCCCAACCTGGTGATTTTCGGCGGCAGCCTGGCGCGCAGGGCGCATCTGGCCGAGCTGGGCAGTGCCTTGGTGCAGGATCGCGGAATCGTAACCTTTTCACAGCTCATCGAGGGCCAGATCTCCGAGCACGCGGACGAGCGGCGCGAGGTGCTCGAGCTGCTCGAAGAACAGGTACGCCAGGAGTTTCCCAACCTCTTTTGTGAGGTGGACGTGGTCGATGACATCCATCGCGGGATGGTTCAGGTCGCCCAGTCCTACGGCGTCGGGAACTTCGAGGCCAACACCGTGATGTTCGGCTGGACCGACAAGGAGGAGCGCCGCGAGGCCCTGCTGTCGGCTCTCCGGGATCTACTTTCGCTGGATCGCTCGGCGCTCATCGTTCGCTACGACCGTGACCGCGGCCTCGGGGTCGGACGGCGCATCGACATCTGGTGGGGCGGCCTCGAGCGCAACGGCGCCCTGATGCTGCTGCTCGCCTACCTGCTCAACTCGCATGACCGCTGGCGGGGCGCCGAGGTGCGAATCCTCACCGTGGTTCCGTCGGAGAGGCAAAAGACCAAGGCGGAGAAGGAGCTCGCGGGGATCATGGCTCAGACTCGCCTCGCCGCCGAGACCCGGGTGCTGGTGCGTCGATCGCCCGATATCGCCGAAATCATGCGCGCAGAGAGCGGTCGGAGCGATTTGGTCATGATCGGGCTTCGGCAACCCAGGCCGAAGGAGAAGGCAGCCGATTTCTTTGTCCACTATGCTCGTATCCTGGAGGCGCTGCCGACGACGATCCTGGTGGCCAGCTCGCCGAGCTTCGAAGGCGCGCCAGTGTTGTTCGAGGACGCGGATCTCGACGACGACGCGGGTTCGCCCGACGATCACGAGTCGGAGGAAAAAGCAGGCGAGTGAGTCATGGCCAAAGAGGACAAAAGACCGGTGCGCCCAGAATCCGACGGGGACGAAGATCAAGACACTTCGATGGACGATTCGGTGAAGAATGACGAGATAAAGGGGAAAAGGACTAGAGGCAGCTCCAGAATGATGGTGGAAACAAAGGATCTCCAAGTGCCGTCGGGTGACGGCGGCGCCGAGTACGGCACGACGCCGCTGGTGCTCGACGCCGCCGCCGCCGCGCCGGCCGGCAAGTATCTGAGCGAGCTCGAGGAGCAGCGGGCGATCGCGCGCGACTCGGATCGGTCTCTGGACGAACGGCTCGAAGCCTTCGATGACGTTTTCGATTCCGAGGTTGGAGATACCAGCCTGGTGCGGGCACGCAACATCGAGCGGGAGTTCGGGCTCCGACAGCTCTTTCTCAAGTTCGAGGGCGGCAACCCCACCGGGTCCCAGAAGGACCGAATCGCGTTTGCGCAGGTCGGAGACGCCCTGCGCCGTGGCTATGAAGCCGTCACTGTCGCTTCCTGCGGCAACTATGGCGCGGCGCTGGCGCTCGCCGCTTCGGTGGTCGGAATGCGCTGCGAGGTCTTCATACCGGCGACGTTTCACGGACGCCGGCTCGAGGAAATTGAAAGGCTCGGAGCTCACATCAAGCGTTCGCCCGGCGACTACGAGACCGCGGTGGAGCAGTCCCAGCTACGGGCCGCGACCGACGAGATTTATGACGCGAACCCGGGCGGGCCGAATACGCCCTTGCAGCTTCAGGCCTACGGGGAGATCAGCTCGGAGATCTACGATGAGCTCCGGGACTCTCCAGCGGTCGTCTCGGTACCGGTCTCGAACGGCACAACTCTGGCAGGCATCTTCAAGGGCTTCGTGCGTCTTCATCGGCGCGGCAAGATCTCGCGCCTTCCGAGAATGTTCGGAGCCTCCTCCTTCGGCAAGAACCCGATCGTAAGATCGTTCCAGCGCGGCCTTGATTCCTGCCGCGATCTCGACCCCACCAAGATTCGTGAAACCCCGATCAACGAGCCGCTGATCAACTGGCACTCCTACGACGGCGACATAGCCTTGCATGCGCTCAGGGACAGTCACGGCGACGCGGCTTCGGCGAGCGACCGCAAGATGCTTCAACACGCCAAGTTGCTGCTCGAAAAAGAAGGGCTCAACGCGCTACCGGCCTCCTGTGCCGCGCTCGCGGTCCTTCTCGAGCGCCACGCCGGCGAGCCGTTGCCGCCGGATCGCTACGTCGTCGTCCTCACCGGCCGGCGCTAATTTGGAGATATTGGAAATGGACGGCAATGCCATCGTTTATTGTGAGGGCGCTTTCGGTACGCCCAACGGTAAGACCGCGCACGGGTTGGTGAGGCGGACGAACCGCTATCGGGTTCTTTCGGTCGTCGATTCCCGCAACGCGAACCGGGACGCGGGTGAGATCCTGGATGGCAAGCGAGCCGGAATTCCGGTGCTCGGAGGCCTCGGCGAAGCGGTTGCGGCGGCAGAGAACCAGGGCTCGCCCGCGACCCACCTGGTCGTGGGCTTGGCTCCCGACGGAGGTCGGTTGAGCGCCGAGGCGCGAGCCGATGTGGCCGACGCGATTCGGGCCGGGCTGAGCGTCGACTCGGGCCTGCATGACTACCTCTCGGAGGATCCGGAGCTGGTTCGCTTGGCCGGCGAGCATGGAGCCGTGCTGCGGGACGTGCGCAAGCCGCCGTCTCGCGACAAGCTGCATTTTTTCAGCGGCAAGATCGAGGAAGTAAAGTGCCTGAAGATCGCCGTTCTCGGCACCGATTCGGCCGTCGGCAAGCGCACCACCGCGTGGCGCCTGGTCGAAGCGTTCGAGGCCGCCGGCCTGCGCGCCGAGCTGGTCGGGACCGGTCAGACCGCCTGGATGCAGGGAGCGCCCTTCGGCATCGTGCTCGATTCGCTGGTCAATGACTTCATCTCCGGGGAGATCGAGCACGCCGTCTGGACAGCCTGGAAAGAGGCTTCGCCCGACGTGATCGTCCTCGAGGGGCAGGGGAGCCTGATGAACCCGGCGTATCCGGGCGGATTCGAGCTCCTGGCGGCCGGGCGCCCCGATGTTGTCGTCTTGCAGCACGCGCCGACGCGGGGCGACTACGATGGTTTTCCCGGATATCCGATCCATCCCATTGAAAAACAGATCCTGGCGATCGAGTTGATCTCTGAGAAACCAGTCGTCGCGATCACTCTCAATCACGAGGGCCTGGAGCCCTCTGGGATCCCCGAAGCCTGCAAGCAGCTGAGTCAACGAGTCGGACTGCCGGCAATGGACGTTCTCGTTGATGGCGCGGGGGCGCTGGTCGAAGTCTTGCGCTCCCACCTTCGGCCGGCGGGTGGCGCTCGTGTCTGATTCCCAGGATCCGCTGGCGCCTCTCACGGTGATCGATCGGCTCGAGGTCGGGCCGGTGGAGCTCGAGCCGGGCCGCTTGACCATGCCCTATCGGGTCCACGCCGGCGGCAAGGTCGAAGCCACCGAGCTGTCGTATCGGTGGGAAGAGCCGGTCTTCGACCCCGCCAGTCGCGCCGATCGCGAGCTTGCCGGAATGATCGGAGCGCAGGTCGCGCTCAACTACGGACTCTTCTGCGGCGAGCTGGTGTTTCGCGGCTCGTTCGATCGCGTGAGCCGGGATTTTCTGCGCAAGATGGCGCAAAACACCGCCCGCGAGATCTACGTCAAGAAGTTTCTCGAGCCGAATCCGTTCCTGGTCGGAGAGGCGAGCCGGCTGCCGGTCGTGCGGCTCGACAGCTATCTTCGCGCGCGTCTCGAGTTTCCCGATGCGGATGCCTCGGAGGGCGACGCAAAGGCGGCCGACAATGGAGTGACCTCGATCAGCGGCCAGCCGTCGTGGGACGCGGATGCCTCCCGGATCGCGGTTCTCTCGAGCGGCGGCAAGGACAGCCTGCTGAGCTACGGGCTTCTGTCCGAGATGGGGCTCGAGACCCATTCGGTCTTCGTCAACGAATCCGGCCGGCACTGGTTTACCGCGCGCAATGCGTTTCGCTATCTGAGGGAGAAATCCCCGCAGACCACTACACGGGTCTGGACGACGTCCGATCGGGTGTTCTCGTGGATGCTCAAACGGCTGCCGTTCGTGCGTGAGGACCACGCGCGCGTGCGCTCCGACGAGTACCCGATCCGTCTGTGGACGGTTGCGGTCTTCTTGTTCGGCGCCTTGCCGGTGCTTCGCGCCCGCGGCATCGGGCGGATCGTGATCGGCGACGAGTACGACACCACCGTGCGCAGCCGCCACAAGGGCATTACCCACTACAACGGTCTCTACGATCAGAGCCGCTACTTCGACGACGCGCTGACTCGCTACTTTCGCGGCATGGGCTGGCCGTTGGTTCAGTTCTCGATGCTGCGTCAGATGTCGGAGCTCCTGATCCAGAAGACCCTGGCCGAGCGCTATCCCGATCTCCTGCGGCAGCAGGTGTCCTGCCACGCGACGCACATAGACAACGAACGGACCTTCCCTTGCGGCAAGTGCGAGAAGTGCCGCAGGATCGTCGGCATGCTGATCGCGGTGGGAAGCGATCCCAAGTGCTGCGGCTACACCCCCGCGCAGATCGAAGCCGCTGTCGAAAAGCTGGCGCAAAGAGGCGTGCACCAGGAGTCCGCCGGCGCCCAGCACCTCGCCTGGATGCTGGCGCAGCGCGGCGCTCTCGCCGAGCGGACAGAGGGCCTGGGCGCGGGCCGCGAGCGGCCTGAGGTCTTGAAACTCAGATTCGATCGCGAGACCTCGCCGGTCGAGGCGGTGCCGGCGGATCTGCGGCGGCCGCTCTACCGGATGCTGCTCGAGCACGCTGACGGAGCGGTCGCCAAGACCGGCCGCATCTGGAGCCCCCACCAACTCGTCGACGCCGAGGGCGCCTCGGCCGGAGACGGCTCGCCCGGAACCGACGGGGCGCGCTCCTATCTTCTTGGCGAGCTGACCTGGGTGCAGGCGAAGTCGAGATTCGCCGAAACCGACATCGTGCTCTTGCCGGTCGGAGCCATCGAGCAGCACGGGCCACATCTTCCGCTCGACATCGACGGGTGGGACGCGGAGTACCTCTGCCGCGAGGTGGCCAGGCGCTGCGGCGATCCAAAGCCGCTGGTTCTGCCGCTGATTCCGTACGGCGTCTCCTACCATCACGACGACTTTCCGGGCACCTTGAGCGTCGGCCCCGACACGCTCGCCCAGTTCGTCTACGAAGTCGGGATGGCCGCGGCCCGCCACGGGGTCATCAAGCTGGTGATCATCAACGGCCACGGCGGCAACGCACCGGCCCTGCAGCTGGCGGCGCAGAAGATCAACCGCGACGCGCGGATTTTCACCTGCGTGGACACGGGCGAGACCAGCGACGCCGACATCAACGCGATCGCCGAGACCCGCAACGACGTCCATGCCGGCGAGATCGAGACCAGCACCGCTCTGGCCACCCGCCCCCACCTGGTGGACGAAGCTCGGTTCGAGCCGGGACTACCGGAATTCTCGAGCCGGTATCTGGAGTTCTCCTCGGTCTCGAGCGTCGAATGGTACGAGCACACCGCGACGATGTCGGACTCGGGCGTGCTCGGCGACCCGACCAAGGCGAGCCGTGAGAAGGGCGAGAAGATGTGGGAGATGATGATCGGGCACCTCGTGCGCTTCGTCGAGACACTGAAAGGGCTGGGTCTCGACGAGATCGTCGAGAACCGGCACTGATCATCTGACTGAGGCATCGGCTAGTTGAAGATCCGAAGAATCGAGTTCCGGACCGAGGCCTTCGAGCTCTCGGAGTCGTACACGATCGCCTACGAGAAGCTGGAGCGGGTCGAGAACGTCTTCCTGCGGATCGAGACCGACACCACGACGGGTTTCGGCTGCGCGGCGCCGGATCTTCACGTCACCGGCGAAACCGCGGCGACGGTCACCAAGGCTCTCGCCGAGGTGGCGGAACCCGTTTTGAGAGGCGCCGACGCGCTGGCCCGGGGGCGCCTTCTGGCCGAGCTCGAGCCGCTCTGTCGCGAGCATCCCTCGGCGCTCGCGGCGGTGGATCTGGCGCTCCACGACCTGCTCGGCAAGGCGGCGGGCCTTCCTCTATGGCGCCTGCTGGGCGGTCATCGAGACCGCATCGCGACCAGCGTCACGATCGGCATTCTCAACCTCGAAGACGCCGTCCGCGCGGCCCGAAGGCGGGTCGCGGAAGGATTCGTCCACCTCAAGCTCAAAGGTGGTCGCGACGTCGAAGAGGACATCGCCCGCGTGCTGGCGATTCGCGAGGCGGTGGGCGAGACGATCGGGCTGCGGTTCGACGCGAATCAGGGCTATTCGGTCGCGGAGAGCGTCAGCCTCGTTGACCGGACTCGCGGCGCCCGTCTGGAGCTGATCGAGCAGCCGACCATCAAGGACCGGCCGGATCTCCTGGGCAAGGTGACCGAGGCGGTGCATTTGCCGGTGATGGCGGACGAGAGCCTGGTTTCCGTTCGCGACGCGTTTCGCCTGGCCGGTGAAGGCCTGGTGGACATGGTCAACATCAAGCTGATGAAGGTCGGCGGCATCGCTCGCGCCCAGCGGATGGATGCGGTCGCCCGGGCGGCGCGGCTCGAGACCATGGTCGGCTGCATGGACGAGTCGGCGCTCGCCATCGCCGGGGCGCTGGCGTTCGCCCTATCAAGCTCGAACGTCCTATACGCTGATCTGGACGGGCACCTGGATCTGGTCGGCGACCCGGCGGCCGGCGCTCTGCCGATAGTCGGCGGATTTCTGGTTGGGCCCGAGGGCCCGGGCCTGGGCGTCGAACCGGTCTGAATCGGCCTGGGGAACCGGTACCGTCCGGCCGAAATCGGATCCGGCCTTCCGAAAACCGAAGCAGCCGGATTCCGAGTCCGATAGCCGCGTCCGGCCGGAACCGAACCCGCAGAGCTAAGTGCTGTAAAGACGGAGGGTTACTGCTAACCTGCGGTTTGGGACGAGTTGGCAATCCGCTTGCTCTACCAACTCCCTGGGACCGCCCTGGCCTTTGGCCGTTGGACGCATGCGTCCAGCGCGTGGGAGCCGAACAATCAAGAATCGAGCTTGCCGTGCGATGGCCGGCTCAAACGAATTGGAGGAAAGCAAATGAAACGAGTTTTTGGAATCGCCCTGTTGACCGGGTTGTCGGTGCTGTTGACGGCTCCGGCGGTCGACGCCGAAGAGGTCGCGAAGACCTACGAGTTCGCGGTCGACGAATGGTACGAGATCGGTGTCTCGGACGGTCCTGTGACCCTACATCGCATTCGAATCGATCGGAAGGAAGACCGTTTGACGAAGTCTGTGCTCGCCCGACCCTACAACTACCAGTACTTGGAACCGGTGCGCTTTCAGCTCGAATACAGCAACGGTACGGATCGCAAGTGGAAGGCGAGGGTAACGGTGCGTTGGCTGGATGAAGACGGACAGGTGATCGACGGCTTCAGCGCCAACGAGACGCTCGACAAGAAGAGCGCCCACAAGATTGCCCAGGCGTCCGTGTCGACGCTCAAGTATGGTATCGCGGCGGCGAAGACGCTCGAGGTCGAGATCCGGTTCGAGCCGTAGACGCGGTGTCGGCAGTTCACGGCGGTCTCCGAGAATCACGCCTCGGCGTGGCCTCGGACTCGGGCCGCTAAGATGCCCACGGGCAACCGTTCGGGAGCCCGTGGGCATTTCCATTTGCTTTGAAAGGAGGACCGAGTGCGAAAACTCCGATTGATCGTCGCGCTTATCCTGGCGCTTCTGATTCTTGTCGTGGTTCTTCAGAACACTGAGGCTGTGGAGACCCAGCTGTTGTTTGCGACGGTGACGATGCCTCGCGCTTTGCTGCTCTTGACTTCAGTATCGGTGGGTTTTGCTCTCGGCGTGTTGGTTGCGCTGATTTGGATGAGACCGGGTACGCGGAGAGATGCTCCAGATTCTCATTGAGAGTCTCGAAGTAGAGCTCGAGAAGCTGCTCCGGATGGCGCCTCGGGTCGCCTTCGCGCTCGCGGTTTTCGTAGCCTCGATTTTCCTGGGCCGGCTGCTGGCGCGGTTGGTCGGAACGCTGCTCGAGCGCGGGCGGCTGAGTTCGCCGCAGAAGAGTTTTTTCCGGCGCCTTACGGTCTGGGCGGTAGCGCTTCTCGGCCTTGCGGTGGCCCTCAATCTGGTCGGTCTGAGGACCGCTGCCTCCGGTCTACTCGCCGGCGGCGGAATCACCGCGGTGGTTCTGGGCTTCGCGTTTCGCGAGATCGGCGAGAATTTCCTTGCTGGCTTCCTGCTGGCCTTCAGCCGGCCCTTCAAGCTCGGCGACATCATCCAATCGGGGGAGTTCAAAGGCACGGTTCGAGGCATCGAGATGCGGCACACCCACCTTCGTACCTCGGACGGCCGCGATGTCTTCGTTCCGAACGCGGAGATCATCAACCGACCGTTGGTCAACTACACGCGGGATGGATTGCTCCGGCCGGCCTTCACCCTCGGTATCGACTATGCCGACGACGCCCGCGACGCCTGCAGGCTTCTCAGCGAGGCTGTGAGCTCGGTGCCCGGTGTGGTCGCCGAGCCGCGGGCGTCCGCCGGCATCGCCGGCCTCGACTCCTCCTGGGTACAGATCGAGGTGTCGTTCTGGATCGACACGTTTCAGAAGGGCGTCAGTCTGGCCGCGGTCAAGACCGCGGCCATGGACGCCTGCCGTCGGGCGCTTCTGGATTCGGGCTTCACGGTCAGCTCCGAAGTCAGCACGAATCTGGTCCTCAGGGCATCAGCCGGCACCGACGTGAGGCTGTCGGGGGGCGCTGGGCGCGAAGTGACCTAGCTCGGGGACAGCAGGGTGAACTCCTCCGGGGTGTGACAGCCTCTCGGTTTCAGTTCTGCGGAGGCGCGCTGCATGACCCAGAAGCGATCGAAAAGGACCGGGCTGCGGTTCAGCGTCCTCGTCTTTCTCATCGCGCTCGCAGCGCGGCTGCTCTTCTGGCAGGCGACGCCGGACCGCGATTGGCCGCACTCGGTTCGTTTCAAGGGCGACGCGATCGTATGGATGGATTACGCGCAGGCCCTCGCCGCCGATCGAGCCTTCGAGCTGGGATTGCCGCTGCGGCCGCCTGCCAACGCCTACCTACTGGCTGCGCTCGGAGTCGAGAGCGGCGCGGACGTCTCAGGCGCCAAGGTGGTCTGGTGCCTTCTCGGCGCCCTCGCGGTGACGTTCTTCTTCCGCGCGGCGCTCGCGGGCTTCGGCTTGGCGATCGCGCTGGTCGTGGCCGCCTGGAGCTCGTTCTCGACCGCGCTCTTGACGCTTTCGACCTCTCTCAACAACGAGACGCCGTATCTGTTCCTTGTCGGCCTGCTCCTGCTGACGGCTCGGAGGCTCGTCGAAAAGCGGTCGACCGGAGCTCTCCTCGCCTGGGGGGGCCTCAACGGCCTGGCGTGCCTCTTCCGGGTCGAGCACTTGGTGTTCTTCGTTCTGGGCTCATTGTGGGTGGTTTTCCTCCACCGGAACGGCAGTAGCTCGCGGGCGAGACCGAGACCGCTCACCTGGCAGGCGGCCGTCGTGCTGGCCGCCTTCGGGTCGGCTGTCCTGCCGTGGCATGTCCAGGCCTGGCGCGCGATCGCAGAGTTCAACGAGGAAGGGGTCATCCTCGACCCGGCGGCCGACGCCGCTCAGAGGGCGGTCGAGCAGGCGACGCGAGACCTGCTCTGGTCGACTGAGGCCGAGGCCGAGAGGGCTAAGCTGCCGGGATTCGCCCGCCGCTCGGCGACGAACTTCGTCGCCGCTACGGTGCTGGTGAGGGGTGGCAGCCGGATCGACGCCTCCCACTTCGCCATCCTCGATCAAGCCTTCGGCTACCGCCCTCGGCCGCTGGCGGCTCACCCTTTCGTCGCTCTCTACGGGCCACTCAACTTCTATCTCGCGAATCGCGAGGGCGCTCCACCGGGTTTCGACGTCCGGGGCCTCGACCGGCTCCCACCGCTCGAGGGCGGCATAGGGCGATACCCGCGCGTGCTCCTGGGGGGGCTGCCGCCGCCCGACCTGAGTTTCTTCTATCCGCCGCACGTGGAGCTTTTCAACGATGGCTACAGGCTCGGCTGGGCCACGATCCTCGCTCATCCCACGGACGCTGCACGCCGTGTCGCGGCGCGGCTCGACATCCTCTGGCAAGGCGCCTCGATGGGATGGACCGGGTACGGTGTTCCGTGGGGGCTCGAGGGGCCGCGGCGAGCTGTCGATCTGGCCGTGCCGGAAGGCCGCGTCTTCAACGCCTGGAGGATTCTGCTTCTGGTCGCCTGTGCCGTCGGCCTCTGGAGACTTCGTCGGTCGCGTCACCTCGCGCCATGGCTGTTGCTGGCGGCGACGAAGGTCCTCGCCACGGTGTTTTTCTTTGGCTACGCTCGCCACGGGGCGGCGCTGGTTCCGGTTGTCACATTGTTGGCCGGTAGCGCGCTCTGCCGGGTGGGGCGGCTCGAGCTGGTGCCCGTTCGCAAGCTCCTCTCCGTCGCCGGCGTCGTGGCCGCGATCGCGCTGGGCACCGAGCTCGCGCATTGGGCGTCGCCTCCTGCACTCGAGATCGACGGCGTGTCGATCACCCGGGGAGATCCGCACCCGCTGCGCGAGCACCAAGACCGCCGTTTTACGCGAGGAATCGAATAGTCTTACTCGCCTGGAGAAAGGACGCGCGATGAGACACCACCTTCGACTGACCTGCCTGTTGCTGGCGGCGTTCGTTGTTTCGCCGGTATTCGGCCACGATTTCTGGATCGAGCCCTCCGACTTTTCGCCCGATGCGCCCGCGAGCGTCAACGTTTCGCTCCGGGTGGGAGAGGGCTTTTCGGGACGTGACGTTCGGCGGCAAGTCACATCGATCGCGCGGTTCGAGGTCGCTGGCCCTTCCGGTGTTGCCGCCGTGCCGGGGCTCGAGGATCGCACGCCGGCCGGCTTTCTGCGCATCGACGCAGCCGGCGACTACCGCATCGGGTACGAGACGCTCGGTCAGCGCATCGAGCTCGCCGCTGATCGATTCGAAAGCTACCTGGCCCACGAGGGCCTCGAGCACATCGTGGCCAAGCGGCACGAGCAGGGAGCCAGCGCCAGGCCGGGGCGGGAGAGGTTCTTCCGGTGCGCGAAGAGCCTGGTGCGGGCCGGCACGGCCGCCGAGCCGCTGCGCGACGACCCTCTCGGCTTGACCCTCGAACTGGTCCTCGAAGCCGACCCGCGCCGGATCGCCGCGACCGACAACCTGCCGCTCCGCGTGCTCTTTAGAGGCGAGCCGCTGGCCGACCTTCTGGTCGTCGGCCTGCGAAAAGGAGCGGTCGACTCGCCCTTTCAGGCGCGAACCGATGCCGAGGGCCGGGTCATGGTTCCCCTGGCCGCCGGCGAATGGCTTCTCAAGGCCGTCCACATGGTGCCGGCCGCTGAGGCAGACGCCGACTGGGCGAGCTATTGGGCCTCGCTGACCTTCGTGGTTCCTCCCGCCGAGGCGGCGTCGGACTAGGTTCTCTCCGCCCAGGTATTGGCCACCTAGAAAAGCGCCCCGCGACCGGGAGGCCGCAGGGCGCTGAATGGGATCGAAGACTACCCGACTACTCGAGGTGGGCGGCGCCCAGATAGGGGAAGGTGTCGGAGAAGGGAACGTCGTTGGCGTCCACGCAGTCACTGGCGATCGCCCCACCGGTCAGCAGGCCGAGTGATGCGTCGATTACGTCGTCGGCCGGGGCGCGGCCGTTGAGATACGCGGCCGGCTGATCGACATTGAGGGTGAGAATGTCCGGCAGGAGGACATCGGTCAGAGCGGCCGCGGTCATGCCGTCGTTGCCGAGAAGGGTGAGCGTCTCGATCACCGTGTCACCGAATGCCGCCCGGTCGGTGCGCGGCGTGCCCTCGTTGAAGGCCTTCTTCTGCGAGGCGCCGGTGTTGATCGGGTTGGTCGGGATCAGCACCGTGTTGATGCCGGGGCGGCCCATACGGTCGACCTGCTTGCCTTTGCTCCAGGTCGAGCCCCAGACGCCGATGTCGGCGCTGCCGTTGACGAGGAGCGCGTTGGGTACTTCGATCGCGAGAGCCGTAACGTTGGATCCCGCGAAAGTGTCAGCCGAGGGATCGGTGGCGCAGAAATCCAGCGCAGCGAAGCCCGGAAGGTCGAAGAAGAAGGGATCGTCGATCATGCCGGCAAAGACCCTGACGCCGTCCCGGCCGTTGTTGATCACCAGGTCTTCGCCGAGAACCGTCGTTCTGCCATTGCTTCGACGCAGGACGTTGCCTCGCTCGCCGTCGGGATGCAGGTTGCGCCGGATTTTGATCTTCTGCTGTTCGTTGTTCTTCACCTTGGAGAAGCGGGTCACGAACGTGACGTCTTCCTTGCTGTCGCCGTCGTTATCGATGTCGAACACATAGAAAGCCTTGTGATCGAACGGCGCGTAGACGCCTGCCGGTGTGAGGGCGTTGATGGTCATGACGAGCACGGTGCATTCGCTGCAATCCGGCGAGTCGAAAGCGTAGATGTCGAGGATGTCGAGCGCCGGGTCGCCTCCTGGAGGGGTCAGGCCGCCGTTGTCGAGATGGTCCGCGGCAGTCGCGGGGATGACCGCGACCGCCAAGGCGAGAGGGATCAAGAGCGCAAGTCGAAGTGTTTGCTTCATTTACTGGGTCTCCTAAGGGTTGTGTTGGTTCCGGGTTCGTTACTTTCTTCGCCGGGCTGCGGCGGGCGGTTGCAGCGAATGCCGAGAATGTTTGGCGCCCATGACGTATGCTTTGATTCATGCCGCGAGCTGCAGAGAAGGCGACCACCGCCGGCGAGTCGGCTTGGTGGAGCGCCAGGACGGTGGCGCCGGCCCGTGGGCTGCGCTGGAGGTTCGGTCCGCTGGCCCTCTTTGTGTACCGATTGGCGGCCGAGTGGCAGATCGGCTACGAGTTCACAGCGGGCGATGAGGAGCCCGAAGGCTGGTCCGTCGACGAGCTTCTGGAGCTTCCGGCCGAAGTCGCGAAGCTCGAGCGGTTTGTCCCCGGCGGAGGACATTCCACGGTCACGCTTCGTCCCCAGGCGGCGGATCGATCCCTGGTGGCCAAGCCGAGGATGCCTCTTCTCGTCCTCCCCGGGGAGGAGACGAAGATCTACGTTTCGGCCCCGATCTGGATCGCCGTCACTGTAGGTGAGCCGGCGGAGACCTTGCGCGAGGTCCCGGTGCGCCGGCTCTCGGACACCTGGGTTGGATCCTCCACGCTCGATGGAGAGGTCGCCTACGCGCTCAAGACGCACGCTCGCGCGCGGCTCGAGGAAATGCCCAAGAGGACGTACCGAACGATCACGCCCGTCGTGATTCGTAACGAGTCGGACGAAGTACTTCCGATCGATCGGGTGAGTCTGCCGGTGCCTTATCTGTCGATCTGGGCAACGCCCGATGGCTTTCTCTGGACCCAGAAGGTCACGTTGGTGCGTAGCGACAACCCTCTGATGGCCGGACTCGATGTCGGAAGCGGTCCGCCGGAAGAGGCGGTGGGAGCCGAGCGGGTCACCGCGGCTCGGCGCACGGCTAGCTCCAGCCTGTTCGTACGTGCCTTCAGCACCCTCCTGAGCCCGTTTTCCGGAGAGGATTGATCGTGAGCGAACTCTGGACCGAACTCGCCGCCTACCTGACGGTCGAAAAGACCTTGGCGCTCGTGCGTGCGGCAGTTCTGCTGGTGGCCGGCTATCTGATCTCGAAGATCGTGGCCCGGGCCATCGGCGGCCTCGCGTCCGGCCGGCTCGAGTTGCAGCAGAGCGTCCTACTGCGCCGGGTGGTGTCGTACCTGGTGATGGTTCTGTTCGTCGTCGCCGCTCTGCACCAGCTCGGTTTCAACCTGGGCGTGCTGCTCGGGGCAGCGGGCGTCCTTTCGGTGGCCGCCGGCTTCGCCTCACAGACCTCCGCCTCGAATCTGGTGAGCGGACTCTTCCTGATCGGCGAGCGGCCGTTTGCCATTGGCGACGTCATCCAGATCGGCGGCACGACCGGCGAGGTGCTCTCGATCGATCTGCTTTCGGTCAAGCTGCGTACCTTCGACAACCTCTTCGTGCGGATTCCGAACGAGACCTTGATCAAGACCGAGGTTCGCACGCTCTCGAGGTTCCCGATCCGGCGGGTCGATCTGCAGATCGGCGTCGCCTACAAGGAGAACATCGAGCGAATCCGCGAGCTCCTCTTCGAGGTCGCAGACCGGAATCCGCTCTGCCTCGACGAGCCCAAGCCGGTCTTCATCTTCCAGGGCTTCGGCGACTCCGCTGTGAACATCCAGTTTTCCCCATGGGCGCTCAAAGAAAACTACCTGGAGCTGAAGAACACGATTCAGCTGGAGATCAAGAAGGCCTTCGACGAGAAGGGCATCGAGATTCCGTTTCCGCATCGGAGCCTCTACGTCGGGAGCGCGACCGATCCGTTTCCGGTGCGGGTCGTGGATGGAGAAGCGGGCAAGAGCGTCGCGGGTCGCTCATGACTCCGAAGGCTGACCAGGCGACAAAGAACTTCTTCATTAGCTACACGCAGGTGGACCGCTCCTGGTCCGAGTGGATCGCCTGGCAGCTCGAGGAAGAGGGCTACACGGTCATCATTCAGGCCTGGGACTTTGCGGCGGGTGCCAACTTCATCGACCAGATGGATCGGGCGCTCGAGACCGCGGAGCGCACTCTCCTGGTACTGACTCCGGAAGCTCTCGGCTCGCGCTTTGTCCGAGAGGAATGGACTGCCGCCCTCAAACAGGAACGATTGATACCGGTACGCGTGCGCAAGTGCGACCCCGAGGGTCTCCTCGGAGTTCGGTCCTATGTCGACCTGGTGGGTCTCGACGAAGAGATCGCTCGCTCGCGACTGCTTTTGAAGCTTCGAAACGAGCGTGCGAAGCCCGCCACCGCGCCGGCGTTTCCTGGCGCGACCCTTGCGCAAGAGCGCACCGTGCACGAGCGCCCGGCCTTTCCGGAAGGGCAGGAAAGGGCTCCCGAGCCACCAGCCGTGGAGTCCCCCGCGATACCGCCTTCCGACGAAGAGAAACCTTCACCGGCGGTTTCCGTCGAGCAACCACCTAGAGCCGCAGTGTCGGACGGGGGCATTCAGGGATTGTGGAAGCTGTGGGACAAACCGCTCTTCCGAAGGACCTTCATCGGGCTCGCCCTGGCGGCAGGGGCATTTTTCCTCTGGTATCAAACCGGCGTCTACGAACGGCTCCGAGATGAAATCACCGAGTCGACCGAGACCTACCTCGGCAGCGTCGCGGAGCACGACGCCGCCGCGCTCACGCAACTGGTCACCGTCCCTTTTTTCTTTGGCGAGCGCGAGCTATCGACTCCCGATGAGGTTCGCGACCACTTCACTCGGCTGTTTGCCCTGTCCGAAGGCGAGTTGGGAGACGAAAGCAGACGTGAGGTCAGTCCCTCGATGTATCGCGCCGCTCTTCTGTCCCAGTGGCTGGGCGGGTCCGAGGGAAAGCCGCACTTCGACATCTTCGACGCCGCCGAGATCCGAGTCAAGCTCGACCTCTACTCGTCCAAGGAGCAAGAGAATCCCACCGGGCCGGAGCCGACGCTCGACCTCAAACCCGACGCCGCGCGCGCCGATCTTCGACTCAAGGGCTTCCGATCCGAGGACGTCGAGGTCGTCCATCTATACTTCTCGATTCGGGACAAGATGCCCTACCTGCGCGGGGTCCATCTGCGGTAGGGCGATCCGATCGCGGGCGGGTGTGCTAGCGAGGGGGAAGTAGCTTACCCGGGTTCATGAGGCCTTTGGGGTCGAGGGCGGTCTTGATCGCCCGCATCACGTCGAGCGCCGGGCCGTGTTCGAGCTCCATCCACCTCTGCTTTCCGATGCCGACGCCGTGCTCACCGGTGCAGGTGCCGCCCATGCGCAGGGCGCGCTCGACCAGAGCGCGGTTGAGGGCGTGAGCCTCGTCGAGCTCGTCGGGGGAGCTGGGGTCGATCACGAGGAGCAGGTGGAAGTTGCCGTCGCCGACGTGGCCTACCAGCGGCACCGGAAAGGAGGCCTTGGAGACTTCGGCCTTGGTCTCGGTGATGCACTCGACGAGCCTAGAGATCGGGACGCAGACGTCGGTTGACATGACTCGAGCGCCGGGGCGCAGAGCGAGGGCGGCGAAGTAAGCTTCGTGGCGGGCGCGCCAGAGCTCGTTTCGCTCGCCAGCGGCCGTCGCCCAGCGGAACTCCCTCCCCCCGTGTTCCTTGGCGATGTCCGAAGCCGTTCGAGCGTCTTCTTCGACCCCGGATGGGGAGCCGTGAAACTCGAAGAAGAGAGTCGGCACCTCCTCGTGGTCGAGCTTCGAGTGGGCGTTGACGGCAGCGATCTGAACTTCGTCGAGGAGCTCGAGGCGCGCTACGGGAACGCCCCACTGGATGACCTCGACGGCGCTCTCGACCGCGCTACGCAGGTCCGGGAAGCTGCACACCGCCGCCGAGATGCCTTCCGGGATGCCGTGGACTCGCAGGGTGATCTCCGTGATTACGCCGAGGGTGCCCTCGGAGCCGATGAAAAGCCGCGTCAGGTCGTAGCCGGCCGACGACTTCTTGGCGCGCCTGCCCGTGCGGATGACGGTGCCGTCGGCGAGCACGGCTTCGAGGCATACGACGTTGTCGCGCATCGTGCCGTAGCGCACCGTCGTGGTTCCTGAAGCTCGAGTAGCCACCATCCCGCCGAGCGTCGCATCGGCCCCCGGATCGACCGGAAAGAACAAACCGTGCTCGGCCAGTGCTTTCTCGAGCTGAAGACGGGTGACTCCGGGCTCGACCACGACGTCGCGATCTTCGGCGTGGATCGCGCGGATCCGATTCATGCGCGTCAAATCGACGGAGATTCCGCCATGAACCGGCAGGACGTGGCCCTCGAGCGAGGAGCCGGCCCCGAAGGGAACCATGGGCACGTTGTGCCGGTTGCAGGCGCGAACCAGTGCGGCTACTTCATCAGTCGATTCTGGGAAGACAACCGCCCACGGGAGCGCCGGAGGGAAGTACGATTCGTCTCGGCTGTGAAGATCCCGAATCGAGTCGGATCGGCTGAACCGCCCATTGAACATCTCTTCGAGCTCCCGAGCGAACTCCTCCGGAAGCGCCGTGGCTCTCGTCGGGGTCTTCTTGTTCTTGGCTGAGGACACGGGCGGTATCAGCTGATACTCCCCTTTTTTCCAACCCTCGGCAAGGAGTCGATCAAGCTGGCGTCAAGCTCGGATCTGAACCGCGCGGGGTACCGTCGGGCGTCCCTGCCCGACATCTACACGGGCTGGCTCGAGCGGGTCAGATGCCGGAATCGGGCGGCGAGTAGCACTCCGGCCACGGTGAGCCCGCCGATGATGCCGATCCACAGTCCGCGGGGGCCAAGGTCTCGGTGGAAGCAGAGCCAGTACCCGAAGGGCA